>CAKVNP010000280.1 GCA_934777095.1 uncultured Clostridium sp.
TACAATTATGGAAAAGAGCGAAGGAATTCATAATCTGATGAATAATCTAGCTGCGATTACTGAAGAGTCTATGGCAAATATTGAAGAAGTAAATGCGATGAGTAGTGAAAGTATAAAGGTAGTAGGTGAAGGCAAGGAAATGGCTGACACATTAAAAGATACTATAGAGGGGCTTAGCGGAGTTTTAAATTAATTTGTAAGAAAGTGGAACTAATTTTTTATATATGTAGTCTAATAAATAAAAAGATTTAGGAGGCATATATGAAAAAATTAGTTCTTTCTTTATTTCTTGTAATACCACTTGTTTTAGTTTCCTGTGGAAATACGGATAAAACAGCATCTGACAGTAGTTCTAATAGTATTAGCTATGATTACAGTGGAGAAATTGAACAAGGAAATGCGGGATTATCATTAGGAGATAATATTTTAAAAAATGAAAGTAGTGAGGCAGTAGAAGAGTCTACTAAGGAAATTAATAAGGCTATGGATAGAAAGATAATTGAAAGTGGCAGTGTCAGTATTGAAACTACTAAATTTGATACGGCAGTTGCTGAATTGGAATCCATGGTAAATAAGTATAGTGGTTATATTGAAAGTTCAAATATTTATCAGCAGGGAATAAATAGCAGTAACTATAGAAAAAATAGATCAGCAGATTACTCAGTGAGAATACCTAGCGATAAATTTAAGGAATTTTTAAATTCAGTTGGCGAAATTGGTGTGGTTACGAATAAAAGTACTAATGCTAATGATGTAACAAGCAGTTATATTGATACAGAAACTAGGCTTAAAGTCCTTCAGGCACAAGAACAGAGATATATAGATATATTAAATAATACTGGGACAATGACTGAAATTCTGGAAGTTGAAAAGGCATTATCAAAGGTAAGATATGAAATAGAGACATTAACTGGCAGCCTAAAACAAATGGATGAACTAGTTGATTTATCTACATTAGATATTTCCATAAAAGAAGTAGAAAAGACCAGAAATGAAAAAGATGTGCCTGTAACATTAATTGAAAAAATGAAAGATACATTCTTAGATGCTATTGATGGAATAAAATCAATTGCTGAAGGAATTGTTATCTTTGTCATTGCTGCAGTAACATATTTAGCAATACCAGCTGTTATTATAATAATTATTATTTATATAATAAGAATGAATAAGAAAAATAAAAAATAGAAATAAAAAAATAAATAAGAGTTTCTTTCACTTAGGAATTCTTATTTATTTTTTTATTTAATTCAATGTCAACATATTTATGATATCAAACTGACACTATAGGATAAATATGGTAAAATGTAAATGTTAACAATATTATTTTAATTAGTAATAAGGGTGGGAAGCATTATGGTTAAATATCCAAAGGAATATTTAGAAATATTAGAAAAAGAAACAAGAATTATAAATAATAATGGAGTAAAGGTTATTATTAAACCAAGTCCTACTGAAAGCAGAGAGGGATATCTAGATAAAAGTGAGAAGGCTATTATGGATGAGCATTGGGCAGCACATTTAGATGATGAAAAAGTAGAGGAGAATACAGCAGAAGAACATGAGCAGTCAGCAGCAGAAATAATACAAGCAGTTAGAGATAGTATGGGCTTTGCTAACTTAAATTTAAATACTGAAGAAATATATACAAAATTTGAAACTATCAATGATAGTGGTAATGAAGTGGGTATATGGCGTTACTATCCTAGAAAAAGTTCTAAGAGAAATGATAGAAAAGCATTGGTGTTTTTTCATGGCGGCGGTTGGATAGGAGGAACTACTTATGTAGTTGAAAATTTTTGTAAACTTATAGCAGAAAGAGCAGACTGCGTAGTTTTTAATATTGATTATTCATTAGCACCAGAAAAACCATATCCAAATGGATTAAATGATAATTATTATGCTGTAAAACATATATATGATAATGCTGAAAAATATGGAATAGACAAAGAAAAGATAGCTGTGGCAGGAGATAGTGCAGGTGGGAATTTTGCAGCAGCAGTATCATTAATGGCGCGAGATAATAATCTTCCAATGATAGCAATGCAGGTGCTTTTATATCCTTGTGTAGCGGCAGGAGATGCTATGCCAGAGGGGTATGAATGGTCTAAGAAAGTTTTTGAGATGTCAGCTGAACAGGAAGAAATTATAAAAGGGATGATAAGATTAGGAGACCCAGAACTTGTAAAAGAGGATATGTTTACTAAATGTTATGTTAATGATTTAAGTTTGTGCAATGATCCATATGTAAGTCCAATGATGGCAGCTTCACATAAAAATCTACCTAAAACAATCTTAGCAGGTGCTGAATTTGATGGATTAAGAATACAGACTGAATTTTATGCAAAACAATTGCAGGATGCAGGTGTTGAAGTGAGATGTTATAGATATAAAGGTCTAGGACATGCATTTATAGATAAGCTAGGATACTTACCACAAACTGAAGACTTAGTAAATGTGATTTCAAAAGCAATTAAAGAACTTTAGTGAATTATGAATGATGAATGATGAATTTAGGTGAAACTCCCTTAAGGTGAGTTTTTATGAATATATATAAGTAATTATATATTAAATACTTATTTATTGTTCATGATAAAATATAACCAATGGTTAATTTTTATGAGTAAAATATGAAAATAAATCAATTGTTAGTTTAAGAGGTCTTTGTTATTCTATAAATAATAAAGGCCTTTAAAATTAAAAAGGAGATTGTTTTATGAAAATAAATGAAATTATAAGAAAATATAGAAAAGAGCAAGATTTAACTCAAGAACAAATAGCAAATTATTTAGGAGTTACAGCGCCAGCAGTGAACAAATGGGAAAAGGGGATTTCATATCCAGATATAACTTTATTAGCACCCTTAGCTAGAATTTTAAAAATAAATATTGATACCTTACTTTCGTTTAAAGAAGAACTTACTGATGTTGAAATAAATCAGTTTGTAAAAGAAATTTCTGAGGATATCTCTTGTAATGGTTATAGCAAAACATTTGAAAAGGCAAGCTTAAAAATTAAAGAATATCCAAATTGTAATAAGTTGATTTTGTTTGTAGCACAAATAATGAATGGATATTTATTTATGGGAAAAGAAAATATCATTGAAAAAGAAAAATATCAAAAACAAATAACATCTTGGTTTGAAACTGTAGCATTTAGTAATGATAAAGAACTTGCAAATATGGCAATTGTATCTTTAGCACAAAATTATAGTAGGCGTGGGCAGTATGAAGAAGCACAAAAGTTATTAGATAAGGTGCCACCTGCAGGATTTGATAAGAGAATTATACAAGCTGATTTATATAGTAAACAAGGAAATTATAACAAAGCTTATGAAATGCATGAGAGTATGATTTATCAATATGCCAATAGTATTATGAATAATATTATGCAGATTATTACGATATTATGTGAAGAGGAGAAGTTCCAGGAGGCATTAGAATATGCAGATTTAGCTAGCGATATTTCTAAGCAGTTTATATTAGGAAAATATTTAGGTGAGGCATCAAAACTAGTTGTGTATTTAAAACAGCAGGATGATGAAAAATGCCTTCAAACATTAGAAGCTATGATAGATGGAATTGATTCAATGAAAGATACTAAACATTCAAAGCTTTATAGTCATATGAAGTTTAAAGAAGATAATTCTATTAATGAAATGAAAACTATGATAAAAAAATCATTAAAAACTGATAAAGAATTTGATTTTCTAAGAAAGAATCCAAGATTTAAGCTGATTCAGGATAAAATTTCTTAACAAAAAAGGAACTCCCGTAGAGGAGTTCCATCCTGAATTCATCATTCATAATTCTTAATTCATCATTGAATTAGTAGTTGATTCCAGCTGGTTTTATGTTGTTTTTATCAGCTTGGCTGCAAGGAGTAACTCCGTAAGTCATTCCACAGTGTGGGCAGTTATCTACTAATTTCACCATAGTAAAAGTCTTACCACATGAACATTCTATTTCATAAGGTGTTCTTAAG
>CAKVNP010000281.1 GCA_934777095.1 uncultured Clostridium sp.
TCTTCTTTAGCTGCTACATTATTGCCACTATTGTTTCCACAATAAATCCCCTTCTTTATTGGTGCAATAAAAAAGCCTGCCACCATTCCACTAAAAAAACATGCTGCTCCTAACAATATTGTCTCTTTTTTATTCATTTTACCTCCTATAAAATCTATTTATTTAGAGCCACTCTATTACTTTATCTAAAAAAACAATTCCATCTAAATGATCTATTTCATGGCAGAAACATTTTGCCAGGTCTCCTTCACCTTTTAATAATACCTGCTCTCCATTTTCATTTAAAGCACTTACTATTACTTTTCTCGGTCTGATTGTCTTGCCAAACCTATTAGGAAAGCTTAAGCATCCCTCAGTGCATTCCTGCCTGCCATTTTCCTTTACTATTACTGGATTAACCAGTTTAAGTATGCCCTCACCCATATCTATTACCACAAGCCTCTTTAATATGCCCACTTGTGGGGCTGCTATTGCTGCTCCATTTTCTGTATTATGCAATGTATCAAGCATATCATCTAATATCATTCGTATATGATCATCTACTACTGTAACTTCTTTACATTTCTTTCTTAGTATTTCATCATCATTATACCTAATTTGTCTCAATGCCATACCTTTCACCTCTAATACATTTTGCTGATATTCTGTTTATACTTACCTTAATTTCTTCTTTAATTCATCTCTAAACTTATCCATGTCAAAAAGCTCACCTGGACAAGTTTTATCTACACCTGCTATTTCCCTATGGCCGATAACTTTTTGCGGTTCAATATCATATTTATTCATAAATTCAATAGTAAGCTGACTTAATGAATCCAGCTGCTGCTTTGTAGGCAGTGCTACATCAAAATTTCCTGCAAGGGCAATTCCAATAGAATTATTATTATGGAATTTTGCATGTGCTCCTACATACATTCCCCTTCCTTCAAACACCCTGCCATCCTTTTCAATAAAATAATTATACCCAATGCCAGCCCACTTAAACCTATTTATATGCATTTCATGTGTACTTCTTACCTTAAGCTCTGGATTATGAGTATGGTGTATTATAATATTTTCTATCTGCTTTAATGGTATTAATTCTTCATTAAATTTTAAATCTATTTTTTCTATCTTAACTGACACTTAATTAATCTCTCCAATCCTAAGCTTATATCTTATTTTTTTGGTAGTTACTTTAAATAATCCTCAGTAAATTCTGTAATATTCTTATATTTAACTACTTTTACTCCATTTTCTTCATAAAGTTTTTTACATTCTTCCATTGCTGAATCATAAGCTTCAGCTGATTTTCTTAAATCATTAATCTTAAAATCTTTCATTAAGTTAATTCTTTTAACATTACAATCTTCATAAAGATCATCATAAACCATTTGGCAGCTTGCTGCTGACATAAAAGATAAATATGGTTCATTATTTTCAGCTGCATAATACATCTTGTTGCGCCAATTTGAGAATATTTCCTCATACATTCCTTTTAATCTATCTCCATTAACGTTCTTCTTTTTTACTGTTTCTTTTTCTACATCATTTAAATACTTAGTAACACACTTAATAAGCATTGTTACATTTTCTTTAATAGATTCTAATGTATCTGCCTTAATGGATTGGTAATAGTATTCATTAAAATATAAAGGCAGTTTTTTAAGTTCATATATTTCTTCAGGTATACGTTTTACCCCACGCTTAATATATGCTTTATTTACCATATATATAATAAATTCTATATAATAAATCACATCTGCAGAAGCATACTTGCAGTTTGTATATTCATCCTCTATCATCATCTTCCCATAAGCTTTTAAAGCACTATCATAATGATTTTTTACCTTTTTTAAATCATCTATACCAAAAGGCTCATTTAATATTTTTGTTACCTTTTCTCTTAAATCCATATATTTCTTTAAATACTTATCATCAGCACAATAAACAATATCTAGATGCAGAAGCTTTGTAACATATGGATTATTATACTGAGCCATTTCTTCAAGCTGATGCCAATAAGTACAATAAATATCATGGGCTACATCATCTAAAATAAAGCAAGAACCAATCTTCCAGCCATCATCATCATTTATTACAATACATAAATCTAAATCTGACTTCTCATAAAAGTCCCCTGAACAAAATGATCCCGCTATTCCAATAAGTGCAATTGAATCAGGACATACCTTTTTAGCTTTTTCAATAAATTGTTCTTTTGTTTGAAATTCGACAAATGGCTCATAAGTTAGTTTTACTTCTCTTTTAGAAAAGCTAATTGCTTTAAGAGTTTTATCTCCAATCGTTAAATCATCATGTAATAGATTTCTTTCCATATAACCACTCCCATCCCGTAATAATAGTTTAATATTTTATCCAGCTACATTATACCATTTATTTACTTATTTTATAGACTTAATTTATTTAACCTATTATTTCCATTGTCCCGGCAGCTTTAGCTTTTCCATATAAGGAAAACCCTTATCAAATTCAGCTACCTTTATAGGATCTAAATAATCTAGTACCTCTGTTTCATAAAACTTACCCTGAATATCTTTAAAACCATCTTTTTGTAATTCAATTCCCATAAATGGAGCTGAATTCTCGCCTTCTTTTGTTGTAATATTAAAATTATCGCATGTTTTAAAGCCATGTTTTGGATAATATCCTGGTTCACCAAAAATAACTATCCCCTTATAACCAGCTTCTTTAGCAAGTTTCATAGTTTCTTCTAATAAAGTCCCGCCAACACCTCTGTTTTGATAAGCCGGTTCCACACACAAGGGCCCAAAAGTTAAAATTTCTATTTTATTTTCTCCATCTAAGATATAAGCCTTAGAATACATTATTGTACCGACTATTTTTCCATCAATTTCTGCTATTCTGCTTAATTCCGGAATATAATCACCACTTTTACGAAGCACATGAACTAAATAATGTTCCTCACAACCTGGAACATGTAAATTCCAAAAAGCTTTTTTAGTCATATATTCAACATCATAATAATCTTCTGGTCTTTCTTTTCTAATTATTAACCTATCATCTCTCATGTAAAAATTCCCCTCTAAATAAACTTTGTAAAACATACTGATTCTGGCATATTAACATATTTACCATAGCCAGTAATGACCTGATAGTTATGTTTTTTATAAAAATTAACTGCCTTTTTATTAATTCTGCCTGTTTCCAATATTAATTTTTTATATCCTAATTCTCTGGCTTTTGCTTCCAAAAACTTTATTATTTTAGAGCCAGTTCCCTTTGATTTTTCTCTTGCATATACTCTCTTAATTTCAGCAACTTCATCAGAAAAGTACCTTAAAGCTCCACAACCTAAAGCTTTACCATTTAAATCCCTGGCAACTACAAATATTGCTCTGTCATTAAGCATATCATCATTATTAAATGAACTTTTCCCATCTCTACCTGTGATATTCTTTAATTCACTAGATAGCTCTTCTATTAATTTTTCTGCATCTGCACTATTTATATCTTCTTCCCTTATTTCTATCTCTCTCATAATAACCATTACCCATCTTCTATATTCTATTTAGATATTTACTATATCCTACAATACGCTCATCAATTCTTCTATGAAAACTATAAGTATAATTTTCAAAATTCTTTCCCCAGAATCTTAAGGCAGTAGGATTTAATGTTTCACAATCTACTCCTAGATAATCTACTCCCTCTTCTTTTAACTTTATGGAAACATATTTTAGTAGCGCTTCTGCTACTCCTTGCCCACGGTATTCCTTTTCAAAAAATGCTCCACAAATATTTAGCATTTTTTCATCTTCTGTGTATATATTATACATGCTTTATACCATGCATCAGCCTGCTTTACCATAGCGATTCCTGCATCGTTATAGATGGTCAGTTCCTTATTTTCTACGGAATAAGGAAGCCCGGCAGTTACGGTTTTTCCATCGGAAGAAGCGATGGCCAGTTTGATTTCC
>CAKVNP010000282.1 GCA_934777095.1 uncultured Clostridium sp.
TCCATTTGATCTAAATTCACAGAATATGCTTCCATCTTCTTTTGCGGCAAAGAAATGCCAGTTTATAATACCAGCCGTATCTGCTAAAGCATTTACCATTCTTGCTGCTTTCATTGAAGTTAAACCGTATTTAACCACATCATCATAAGTAATTTTTAAATATCCTACTCCATTTTCTGTAGTTTTATAATTTGAATAAATAAATCCTAAGAATTTAAGTTCTGACTGCTGTCTTCTATACATATTTGCATAGATTTCCTTAGTTTCTAAATCAAATGTAATTTTAGATAACTTTTCAAAAATTGAAGTTGGGTTACTTACATAAAGGAATCTACCTGTATCCCCTATTATACCTGCAAATAAAGCTTTTCTTCCTTCGTGACCTATTTTAAGTTTATCCATATCAGATAGATATATATCTAAAATCATTTCACTGCAGGATGCATAGTTTGTATCAACCCATGTTAAGTTTTCATATGGTTCTGTATAAGGTTTATGATGATCTATTTTGATTATATATCCACAATCATTAAAGCTTTGATTATCAACTCTTGGAGCATCAGATACGTCTACTATGATAGCTAAAGTATCTTTATCTAATTTTTCTGGTGCATCCATTTCTGCAATATATGATAACCCTTCTGAATGTTCACCTTGTAAAATTACCTTTTTATCTGGGTATGTACTCTCAATTATACTCTTTAAACCTCTTTGGCTTCCGTATGAATCTGGATCTGGGAACACATGTCTAAATATTGCTATTTTATCGTATTCTTCTATTTTAGCAATTATATCTGCTATTATTTCTTTACTCATTAGTTTTCCTCCTGCTACTCTATTATTAGCATATCTTTAATATTTAAAGGAACTTAATATAACAAAAAGCCCTTGCCTAGTATTAGTATACTAGGTAAGGACCTTTAATTCAAATTTAATTAATATTAGTTACGTCCAATTGCTCCTTGTACTTGAGAAACAATATCTTCAATTAAAGTATCAACGTCTTTTATAGTTCCTTTTGTGTATGCTTCAAACTTTTCTTGAGCTATAGTTCTTGCAGATTGTGCATTGTTTATAGCTGGTGTATAGTAAGCATAATCAAGAGATTTTTGAGCTACATTGTAAACAGCCGCATATAATGAAGTTTCATCATTTAATACATTTTTAACTACTTCAGTTTCTACTGCTGATTTTCTAACTGGTAAGTAACCAGTTGATGTAGCAAATTTAGCAGTATTTTCAGCATTTGTTAAGAACTTTACAAATTCATAAGCAGCATATTGTTGTTCAGCACTTACATCTGAAGTTACGAATAATGAAGCACCTTGTTGGATAACTGCTTTATCTTTTCCTTCAAATACAGGAACTTCTACTACAGCAATATCAAATGCACCATCATTATTTAAGTATGCAAATCCTGCAGATGAACCTTGGTAAGCTAACATTTTACCATTAACGAAAGGATTTGATAAGAAGTTATCATCTCCTGCAACTCTAAAAGCACCTGATTCATATAATGGCTTAAAGAAATCCATGTATTCTCTTACCCATTCATTATCAACATTGATAGTACCATTAGCTTCAACGAAGTCTAATCCTTCTTCTTTTAATGTTGAAATGAAAGCATTTGAAGCTGAATCAAATCCAAAACCAGCTACTCCTAATTCAGTAACAGCTTTTGTTGATATTTCTGCTAATTTTTCCATTGTTAAGTTTTCTAAATCAGCTAATGTGTAACCTAATTGTTCTAACATATTTTTGTTAACATATACAACTTCAGTTGATTTAGTCATTGGAAGACCGTATACTTTATTTTCTCCCCATTGAGATGTTTCTTCAATGAATGCATCTACAAAATCATCCATTTCATCAGCCATACCAACTTTTTCATCATTGATAAATCCTGATAAATCAGTAACTTTTCCATCTTCGATTAACCCTGTAGCTAAATCAGGATATACATTTACTATAGCTGGTAATGTACTTGATTGTGCAGCAGCAATAACCTTTTTGTTAAGATCAACAATTGATCCTTGGCTAATACCTTTAACAGTTATTCCTTTATCATTTGTAGCATTGAAATCTTCGATAATGCTGTTTAAAGCATCAGCTTGTCCACCATTCATGTAGTGCCACATTTCAATTGTTATTGGTTCAGATAATTCTGTAACCATATTGCTATCTGCAGTGTCCTTAGAACATCCTGCTAAAGCCGAAAATACTAGTGTGCTTGATAATAAAGCAGCTAAAATTCTCTTTTTCATTAAAATCACCTCTATGTACTAATTAAATTAAATATATATTAAAGGTATTTTAACTTATCCAGCTTTAAAAATCCCTTGTTGAAACGTTTAGATTCTAAATCCTATAAATAGGGAGGTCTTGAAAAGACCTTCCTTATTTATATTTAAATTATCAAAACATTTGTGTAGAGAATATAAAGCTAAATCAAATTAAATTCCTTAATATCTCTACCCTTTTGTTCCACCTAAAGAAATACCATTCATTATCTTCTTATGTAAGAAGCAATAAACTGCAACTATAGGTATGGTAATAATTGATGATGCTGCCATTAATAATTCATATCTGTTACCAGCATCTGATTGGAATGCAGTAAGTCCTGTAGCAAGAACTCTCATATTTTCATTATTTGTTACTAATAATGGCCAAAGGAAAGCATTCCATGAGTTAATTCCAACTAAGATTGAAATTGTAATTATTGAAGGTTTAGCAATTGGTACTAAAACTCTCCATAAGAATTTCCAATCTCCAGCACCGTCAATCTTTGCTGCGTAATAAAGCGGCTTTGGTACTGTCATGAAAAATTCTCTTAACATATAAATATAAAGTACACTCGCTGCATATGGAATAAATAATGATGTATATGTATCAATTAAGCCCATTGCAGAAATTGTTCTAAAGTTATTAACTATTAATACTTCTCCAGGTATCATCATTGAAGCTATGAATATTGAGAATATTATATCTCTACCCTTAAATTCAAGATGTGAAAAAGCAAAAGCTGATAATATTGAAATTACAACAGTACTAATAATACTTAATGCTGTAACTATTATTGTATTTATAAAATATCTTCCAAATGGAGCCATGCTAAAAGCTGTGCTATAGTTAGCCCACATAAATTTTTCCGGTATCATTGTCGGTGGAGTTTGAATTACTTCAAATCCTGACTTTAATGATGATGAAATCATCCAGTAAAACGGAAATACAGTTATAATTGCAAATATAACTAGTAGAAAATATTTTACCGCTACTTTTATATTATTTTTAGTATTCATATCTGTACTCCTTAATAGTGAATCTTGTTACGTGTAAGTACTTTTTGTACCATCGTAACTGTTAAAATTATTAGTAATAAGATAACTGATGCTGCAAATGCTAGTGGGAAATCTTGATCCCCATAGAATCTATCAATTATATATCTAACTACTGTAGAAACTTTTCCATCTAATGTACGTCCACCGAATAAAACATATACTTCTGTATAAACCTTAAATGAAGCTATTAAACTTATCATATATGTATATGCAATCATTGGTGATACTAGTGGTATAGTAATCTTTCTAAAGATTGTCCCACTTTTAGCTTGGTCAATTTTTGCGGCTTGATAATATTGAGGGTTAATTGAAGCTATCCCTGTTGTTAATATTAACGTATTAAAAGCTAAGCTTTTCCATACTGCAAAAATAATTAAAGCTGTCATTGCGTACTTTGGATCATTAAGCCAATTGATTTTATCAATACCAAATGCTCCAAGTATAAAGTTAATAATTCCATATTCACTATTAAATAACCATGACCATACTAATCCGATTGCTACTACTGATGTAACATATGGCAAGAAGTAAACACTTTGGAAGAATCCTCTAACCTTTTCATTTTTAATAT
>CAKVNP010000283.1 GCA_934777095.1 uncultured Clostridium sp.
ATTCACTTGCAGAAATAGAAAAAGAAATCTTAGCTGCTATTCCTAAAGTAAAATGTACTTTAAACTTTGAATCTTTAGAGAACTTAGTTAGAGGCGGAAGATTATCAAAAACTGCTGGGACTATTGGAAGTGTTCTAGGTTTAAGACTTATACTTGAAATAAGAGATGGCCAAATGGCTGTAAAAGAAAAAGTAAGAGGAAGCAAAAAAGCATTAAAACAGCTTATTGCAGACTTTGAAAATAGCGATGTTGATTTTGAAGCGCCAATAGTATTATTGGAGTTTTTAAATGAAGATGTTTATGACGGTTTAAAGAAATATTTTGAAGAAAAAAATATTAATTATATCGATGCAAAGGTTGGGTGTACAGTAGGTATACATTCAGGAATAAAACCTTGCGGAATATTCTTCTTTGTTAAATAGAAAATAAGAAGCTGTTATGAAAGATAACTTATCTAAATGATATTTTATATTTCATAACAGCTTTTATTGTTTTTAAAGGCGAAAAAATAAGAGTTTTAGAAAGTGTTGAAAATGATTTCAAAAGAATGTATACTAAATATGGTAAAAACAGGAAAAGGAGATAGGCATATGCAATTTAATTTTAATTTAAAAATGAATCAGCAGCAAAAGTTGAGCATGACACAAAGTATGAAACAATCGCTTAATATATTGCAGATGTCTACCTATGAATTACGTCAATATATTAATGAAGCATTTCTGGAAAATCCTTTACTGGATGGTGAGTTTGGTTTTGTGAATAGCAGAGAGAGAGAGGTTGATCAGTTAACTTATAATAAAATGATAAAGATGTCAGAATTTGATTCATATGCATCTAATATGAGTTATGATTCATATACTTCCAATAATGAGGATAATTCTCCATATAAATTTATCAGCGAAAAAAAATCTTTAAAGGATTATTTATATGATCAATTAAATGGAATTGCAATAAATAAGAAAATTAAAGCAATAGTAAAATACTTAATTGAAGATCTAGATGGCAGAGGATATTTATCTGAAGGTTTAGAGTCTATATGTAAAGAGCTTAAAATATGTAAAGAGGATGGACAAGCTGCTTTGGAGATATTACAAAGCTTAGAACCAACTGGAATCGGTGCTAGAGATTTAAGGGAATGCTTAAGAATTCAGTTGGAAAAAAAGAATATCCTAGATTCTAATTTAAATAATATATTATTGTATTATTTAGAATTTATTGCAGAAAATAAATATAAATACATTGCAAAAAAGCTTAATATATCTGATAAAGAAGCTCAGCATTATGGAGATATAATTAAATCATTAGAACCTAAACCAAGTAGAGGTTTTTTTACTGGCGAGGATCTAAAATTTATTATTCCTGATGCATATATAGTTAAAGGGGAAGAGGGGTTTGAGATTGAATTAAATAATAATGCTCTCCCTAGAATTAGTCTAAATAAATATTATAGTGATATTTTGATCAATAATAAGGATGATTCAAAATATATTAAGGAAAAAGCTAAGGAAGCATCTATGCTGATAAAAAATATAGATGAAAGAAAAAATACTTTGTATTTAATTTTAGAGTATATAGTAATAAAACAACAAAAGTTTTTTGAAAGTGGTCCAGGGTGTTTGCGAAAAATGACCTTACAGGAAGCTGCAGATAATATAGGGTTTAGTGTATCCACAGTAAGCAGGGCCATTAATGAAAAATATATATATACTGATTTTGGAACGGTGGCCATAAGAAGTTTATTTTCTAAAGGTGATATATCTGATAAAAGCGACGATAAGGATATGGGAATAAAGTATAGAATTAAAATTCTTATTGAAGGGGAAGATAAAAAGAATCCTTTATCAGATCAAGCTATTTGTGATGAACTAAATAAAAGTAACTTGAATATATCTCGAAGAACTGTGGCAAAATACAGAGAGGAAATGGGGATAAAAAGCTCTGCTAAAAGGAAAAGAATATAAAAATAACATAACAATAGAAAAAAATAAAAAAAAATTTTTTGAAAACTCTTTCAAATTTAGAAGATGTGTTTTATAATAATAAATGTGGGACACAAAAAGATTCGACTGGGACATTTTTAGACCAAGGGAGGGTTGAAGGTGAAGGAAATATTATCTTTACAGAAAAAAATAGTTCCTGAACTTGTAGAAATCCTCGAGAAAAGATACAACATATTAAGGACTATCTACTATAATCAACCAATAGGAAGAAGAGTATTAGCAACTGAGTTATCCTTAGGTGAAAGGATTGTCAGGACTGAAATTAACTTTTTAAAATCTCAAAATCTTATTGAAATAAATACACCTGGAATGACTGTTACAGAGGAAGGTCGTCAGGTTGTTGAAGAACTAAAAGATTTTATTCGTGAGATTAAAGGTTTAGATGAAGTGGAAAAATATATAAAAACGTCTTTACATATTAAAGATGTAATAATAGTTCCAGGAGATGTAGAATCAAATCCTAGCGTTTTGAAGGATTTAGGAAAAGCAGCAGCTAATTATGCGAAAAACATAATTAAAAGTAGCGATATTATAGCTATTACAGGTGGAAGCACTATAAAAGAGGTAGTAGAAGAATTTCCTAAAGTAAGCAATTTAGATAATGTATTGGTAGTTCCAGCTAGAGGCGGTATGGGTCGAAAAGTTGAGAGCCAAGCTAATATATTAGCAGCGACATTAGCTCAAAAAGTTAATGGATCATATAAATTGCTTCATATACCTGAAAATGTAAGTCTGGAAGTTTTGGATGGGCTTTTAAAAGAAAAACAAATCAAAGATGTTGTTGAATGTATACATAATGCAGACGTCTTAATATATGGTATTGGTAATGCAATCCATATGGCTAAAAAAAGAGGATCTGCAGATGAATATATTGAGAGACTTCAAAGTTTAGGTGCTGTGGGAGAAGCATATGGATGCTACTTCGATAAAGATTCTAATGTAGTATCAGAAAATACTTCAGTGGGAATAATTAGTACAGATGCACGCAAAATAAAAACGCATATTGCTGTAGCAGCAGGAGAAACAAAGGTTAATGCAATAATAGCTACAGAAATGAATAATGAAAATGCGGTATTAGTTACAGATGAAGCTGCAGCTAATAAAATTGCTGAAATTCTTAGAAGTCATCATGAATAAGCTTTAAAATTTTAATTTTAAATATAATATCTATTTTTTAGGAGGTAATTGTAATGGTAAGAGTTGCAATTAATGGTTTTGGACGTATTGGACGTCTTGCATTTAGACAAATGTTTGGAGCAGAAGGGTATGAAATAGTTGCTATCAACGATTTAACAAGCCCAAAAATGTTAGCTCACTTATTAAAATATGATTCAGCACAAGGAAGATACGCTTTAGGTGATACAGTTGTTGCTGGAGAAGATTCAATCACTGTAGATGGAAAAGAAATCAGAATCTACGCTGAAGCTGATGCTTCTAAATTACCATGGGGAGAATTAGACGTTGACGTAGTATTAGAATGTACAGGATTCTACGTATCAAAAGCTAAATCTCAAGCTCACATCGATGCAGGTGCTAAGAAAGTTGTTATATCAGCTCCAGCTGGAAACGACCTTCCAACAGTTGTATTCAACGTAAACCAAGACATATTAACAGCTGAAGATAACATAATATCTGCTGCATCTTGTACTACAAACTGTTTAGCTCCAATGGCTAAAGCTTTAAATGACTTTGCACCAATCCAATCTGGTATAATGTCAACAATCCACGCTTACACTGGAGATCAAATGGTATTAGATGGACCACACAGAAAAGGTGACTTCAGAAGAGCTAGAGCTGCAGCTGTAAACATAGTACCTAACTCAACAGGAGCTGCTAAAGCTATCGGATTAGTTATTCCAGAATTAAACGGAAAATTAATCGGTTCTGCACAAAGAGTACCAGT
>CAKVNP010000284.1 GCA_934777095.1 uncultured Clostridium sp.
TTCAGAAATGAAATAACACCAGGTAACTTTACATTTAGAACAAGAGAATTCGAACAAATGGAATTAGAATTCTTCTGTAAACCAGGAACTGACTTAGAATGGTTTAGCTTCTGGAAAGATTACTGCTGGAATTTCTTAATGAACTTAGGTGTTGATAAAGATAACTTAAGAATCAGAGATCACGGCCAAGAAGAATTATCATTCTATTCAAATGCTACATCTGATATAGAATACTTATTCCCATTTGGCTGGGGAGAATTATGGGGAATAGCAGATAGAACTGACTATGACTTAAAGAAACATGCTGAGCACTCAGGAGCAGATATGACATATATGGACCCAACTACTAATGAAAAGTACGTACCATACGTTATTGAACCATCATTAGGGGCTGATAGAGTTGCTTTAGCATTTTTAGTAGATGCTTATGATGAAGAAGAATTAGAAGGTGGAGATGTAAGAACAGTTATGCATATGCACCCAGCATTAGCACCATATAAAGCAGCTGTATTACCATTATCTAAGAAACTTTCAGAAAAGGCTGAAGAAGTATATAGCATGTTAGCTAAAGACTTCAACATAGAATACGATGAAACAGGAAGTATCGGAAAGAGATATAGAAGACAAGATGAAATAGGAACACCATTCTGTATAACAGTTGATTTTGATACTGAAAATGATGGATGCGTAACTATTAGACATAGAGATTCTATGGAACAAGAAAGAGTTAAAATAGAAGAACTTAATGCTATTATTGCTAAGAGTTTAGAATTTTAATGTCAAAAAGAGGAGCTAGGTTTTAAACTAGGTCCTTTTTTTAGAATTTGTATATTTATTATATTAATTTGGCGAAAATACAGATAATTTATCAATAAATTATCAACAGTAATTCAGTAAGTTTTATAGAATATACTATTTGGTAGTGCTATAATTAAAATAAATTAATCATAGTATCGTGGAAAAATAATAAAATTATAATTAAATTATATATTGGAGGCTGAAATGAAAAGGGATTTTGAAGAGTTTAAAAGCTTTATTAAGGGGAAAAAGGTTGCAGTAGTAGGAATTGGAGTTAGTAATATACCATTAATAAATTTTTTACTAACATTAGGAGCTGCAGTAACTGCTTTTGATAAGAATACAGAAGAAGCATTAGGAAAAGTAGTAGCAGACTTTAAGAAAAAAGGTGTAAAGCTAGAACTTGGAGAAGGATATTTAAAAAAATTAACTGGTTTTGATGTGGTGTTTAAGACTCCGTCTATGAGAATTGACTGTGATGCTTTAGTTAAAGCTAAAAAGGAAGGTGCTTACATAACATCTGAAATGGAGGAGTTTGTAAGATATTGCAAAGGTAAAGTCTATGGTATAACAGGTTCTGATGGGAAAACTACAACTACAAGTATTATTGCTAGATTACTAGAAGAGCAAGGATACAAGACTTGGGTAGGCGGTAATATTGGAAATCCATTATTTAGCCAGATAGAAGAAATTAAAGATGAAGACAGGGTAGTGTTAGAATTATCAAGTTTTCAATTAATGACTATGAATGTTCCAGTTGATATAGCAGTGGTGACAAATGTATCACCAAATCATTTAGATATGCACAAAGATATGCAGGAATATATAGATGCTAAAAAGAACATATTTTTATATCAAGAAGGAACAGGTACATTAATTTTAAATAGAGAAAATGAAATAACAAATAACTTTAAATATCAAGCAAGATGTAAAGTAAGAGAATTTTCATCAAAGGATAGAGTTGAAAATGGATCATATTACCGTGATGGCGTATTATATTTAGATGATAGGGAAGTATGCAGAAAAGATGATATAGTTATTAAGGGAATGCACAATGTAGAAAACTATTTAGCTGCATTTTTAGCAACTAGAGATGATGTTGATAATGATACAATGAAGAAGGTTGCAGAAACATTTGCAGGGGTAGAACATAGGTGTGAATTCGTTAGAGAAATCAAAGGTGTTAAATACTATAATGATTCAATAGCATCTAGCCCAACAAGAACATTAGCAGGATTAAGAGCTTTTGATAAAAAAGTAATATTAATAGCTGGTGGATATGATAAGCATGTATCATTTGATCCTCTTGCTGAAGAAGGATATCCTTATGTTAAAAAGCTGATTTTATTAGGAAATACTAAAAAGGTCATAGAAAAAGCTTTTGTTAAGGTTATGAAGGATAAAGATATAGAAATTCCTATTTATATGGCAGAAACATTAGAAGATGCAGTTAAAAAGGCTGAAGATATAGCAGAAAAAGGAGATATAGTTACATTAGCTCCTGCATGTGCATCATTTGATATGTTCCCTAATTTTATGATCAGAGGAAATAAATTTAAAGAAATAGTAAATAGTATAAAGTAAAAAGCAGGCATATGCCTGCTTTTATTCATTATAGCTAAGATAATGATTTTTGTTTATATCTTTACCTTGATTAAGGAATATACCAATATCAGTAAGCGTATAGTCATTTGTTGAATTTTTTGATACAACAGAAGTGCTTGGATTATCTAGACCATCATCTAGAGATAGTGAATATAGATGATTTAATGAATTAGGATCTATATAGTAGTATGTTCCATTAATAGATTTTAATTTTGAACCAGTTAATAACCCTATCTTTTGTATTGATTCCTCAGCTATATCATAGTAATAGAAGTTATTATTGCTAGAATCTATGTATAGTATGTTTTCGTTATATACAGCAAAACTTTCAACGCTGGATGAAGTTATCTTTTTTTCATTACTGCCATCATACTTTATTGAATATAAGGAGTTGTTATCACTTATATTTCTAAAAAGCAGATAATTGCCGTTTAAAATGAAGCTGCCACATTTACTATAAGATAATACTGTTGTGGAATTATCATCTAAATTGTAAGAGCACAATATGTCTCCTTTAGATTTATCTATATAATAAATCACATCCTCGTTTAAAACTATATTTGAAAAGCTGTTATTTGAAACAAGCTCTATTTCTTCAGTTTCTATATTCATTTTATATAGTGAATTATTAGATGTTAAATCATTAAAATATATCTCTGAATTATCAGAAACTAATGATTGAGGATAATAGTCTTCTTTAACCAAGATGTTTTCCTCTAATATATAGGATGTTTCTAAGTCGGTAGAAGTAATTGATAATTTACCTGTATTTGCATCTATATAATATAAATTATCACCTTCTACTAAATGATCTGTATAGTATTTATCTTCTTCAGTAAGTATTAATGTTTTTGATTCAGCTGAAGAAGTCTTGGGAGGGCCAGCTATAATGGTATCTGAAATAGAAGTTTCGGTTTTAGTAGTTGCAGTAGATTTATCTGTGTCATTTTCTGCAGGGGATGAATTTTTACCGCAGCTTATAAATAGTAAAGATGATGATATTAATAATGTTAATAATAATTGTTTCAAAGTAATAAATCCTCCTGATTGATTTTACATAATAATATATTATCGTAAAATAGGGCAGAAATATTGAGGTGATGGCAAAAAAAACTAGCTAAAATACATAAACGGTGTCAGGTGTATCATTATAAGAATTAGATAGAATTATAAAGAAAAAGATAGAATTATAAGAATAAATATCAATAATGGGAAAATATAATATACGGGGGAGAGTATATTAATGTTACTATAATAAACGTCGCAGGGAGCTGATACGAAAGTTCTTGAGACTGAGTTGGAAAACAAGTTTTTAAAAATAATTTAAAAAATATGTTGACAACGAAAAACAGAAATGTTATTATGAATGAGCGGTCGAGTTGATCGCGAGATGATCTTTGAAAATTAAACAGAATATAGTTAATATAACAAAACCAGCAATTCTTTTAAGTCTTAAAAAGACTCAAAGTAATTTGAGCAACAGA
>CAKVNP010000285.1 GCA_934777095.1 uncultured Clostridium sp.
GCTATAGATGGTATGGGTGGAGATAACGCACCGAAGGCTGTTGTAGAAGGTGTGGTCAATGCAGTTAAAGAATATAACGATTTAGAGTTTTATATTACGGGACCTGAAGAAATTATTAAAGAAGAATTGAATAAATTTAGTTATTCAGGAGATAAAATAAAAATAGTTGATGCTAAAGAAGTAATCAGCACTAATGAACATCCAGTAATGGCCATCAGAAAGAAAAAGGATTCTAGTCTTTGTAAAGCTTTAAACCTGGTAAAGGATGGTACATGTGATTCTGTTATTTCAGCAGGGAGCACAGGAGCATTCTTAGCAGGGTGTACTTTTATAGTAGGAAGAATTAAGGGGGTAAAAAGACCAGCTTTAGCTCCTATTATGCCAGGGAAAAATGGACCTTTTATAATTGTTGATGCAGGTGCTAACGTAGACTGTAAGCCAGAATATTTAGTGCAATTTGCTTATATGGGTAAAGAGTATTATAAAGGAGTATTTAAGGAAGAAAATCCTAAAGTTGCTTTAGTTAATATTGGAGCAGAAGAAGAAAAGGGAAATGATCTTACTAAAAATACATTTGGCTTATTGAAAGAAGAACAAAAACTTAATTTTGTAGGGAATATTGAACCTAGAGATGTATCAAATGGAGATATGCAGGTATTAGTATGTGATGGATTTGTAGGAAATACATTATTAAAGATGTATGAAGGAACAGCTTCTAATATTATGAAGATAATTAAAGAAGAAATATTCTCATCAGGAATTACGTCTAAATTAGGTGCTGTATTATTAAAACCTGTCTTTAGTAAAATAGGTAAAAGATTTGATTATAAGGAATACGGCGGAGCTCCTTTCTTAGGTGTTGATGGCATATGTATTAAAGCTCATGGAAGCTCTGATGGAAAGGCATTTAAAAACGCTATCAGACAGGCCAAAGTATTTTATGATAATAAGGTACTAGAAAAAATCAAAGAAGATTTAGAATTACAGTAGTAATTATCTAGTAGGTATATTGACGTAGGAGTGAATATATAATATTATCTAAATGAGAATATTGAGGAGGTGAAACCATGTTTGAAAAAGTAAGAAGCTTAATAGCTGAAAAGTTAAGCATTAATGAAGATGACATTACTATGGAATCAGCATTTATTGAAGATTTAAATGCAGATTCATTAGATATAGTTGAACTTATCATGGCATTAGAAGATGAACTTGATATGGAAATACCTGATGAAGAAGCGGAAAAATTCGTTACTGTTGGAGATGTAGTTAACTTTATTAAAGCTCATGTTGAGGAGTAGTAAAATCCCGCAGTATTTGCGGGATTTTATGCTATAAACTACTCTTATTTATGGGGATAAATAAGGATAGGTATATTTCCTTTTTTATTTAATTTAAAATCTAGTATAGTTTATTCTTGAATTTGTTCTAGGGGTTATAAAGCAAGTTGAAGAATACACTTGGAGGAGTTGTAAAAATATGAATCAAATTTTAGAAGAAGCACAACAGGCTATAGGTGTAAAATTTAATGAACCTAAGCTGTTAATGACGGCTTTAACCCATTCTTCATATGCAAATCAGCATAGAGATGAAGAATATAATGAAAGACTGGAGTTTTTAGGAGACTCTATTTTACAGATATCTATTACAGAATATCTATTTGTAAATTATAAAGAAAAAAGTGAAGGTGAGCTTACAAAGATACGTAGTTTAATAGTTTGTGAAAATTCACTTTATGAAATTGGGAAGTCATTGAACCTTGGAAAGTATTTAAGAATGAGTAAAGGGGAAGAACTGACTGGCGGAAGAGAAAGAGTATCATTAATAGCAGATGCTGTTGAAGCGTTGTTAGCTGCTATATATTTAGATAAAGGAATAGAATTTGCTAAGGATTATGTAGTAGGCTGTTTTAAGGGGATTATAGAAAAAGCTATAAATAATGATATAATCTTAGATTATAAAACTAGGCTGCAGGAGTATCTTCAAAAGAATGGTGAAATATCAATAGTATATGAATTAATTAAATTTGAAGGACCTCCACATAGAAGAAAGTTCTTTAGCAGACTTTTAATTGATAATAAAGAATTTTCAAGTGGTGAAGGATATAGCAAAAAAGAATCTGAACAGGACGCTGCTAGAACTGCATTACAGCAATTGGAGAAAAACAATGAGTAAGAATTATTATATTATACCAATATTTATTTCACATCAAGGTTGTCCACATCAATGCGTATTTTGTAATCAAGATAGGATTGCAGGTGCTGTGGATGAAGTTAAGGCAGAAGATGTATATAATACAGTAGATGCTTACCTTGAAACTATCAATAGTAAAGGTGCAACTATCGAAGTATCATTCTTTGGTGGTACTTTTACTGCCATACCTGTAGAAAAGCAGAGAGAACTTTTAAAGGTAACAAAAGAGTATAAGGAAAAAGGCTTGATACATAATATAAGGTTGTCAACAAGACCTGATGCAATTAATAGATACATATTAGATTACTTAAAAGATTATAAAGTAGATATAATTGAATTAGGCGTACAATCTTTAGATGATGATGTGTTAAAAAAATCAGGAAGAGGACATTCTGCTGAAGATGTATATAATGCTTCTAAGCTTATCAAAGAATATGGGTTTACTTTAGGACATCAAATTATGCCAGGCCTTCCAGGAGATGATGAAGAAAAAGATTTATCTACAGTAAGAAAATCATTATCGATGAAACCGGATATATGCAGAATATACCCAGCATTAATTATTAAGGATACTCCTATGGAGAAGATGTACAGAAGAGGGGAATACCTTCCTTATACATTAGAAAGAGCTGTTCAGATTGCAGGTAAAATGTATAAGATGTATAGAGATGCTAAGGTAAAGGTAATAAGAATTGGGCTACAGCCAACTGATACCATTGCAGAGGGTAAAGATGTAGTTGATGGACCATTCCATCCTGCGTTTAGAGAACTAGTCGAAGGATCTTTGATATGCAATGAGCTGGCAGATAAAGTAGATCAGGATAAAGATATAATATTAGAAATACATGAAAAAGATATAAGCAAGTTATATTGCAATAAAAAGCAGTATTTTAATGAGTTTAAATCAAATAGAAACGGCAGAGTTTATGTTAAAGCTGTTAAAAAGATAAAAAGAGGGAAGATAAAAGTTACTGTTATTGAAAAACAGGAAGAATTTAAAATATAAATTGGAGTGATGGGCAATGAAGAAAAAGACAAGAGATAGAATGGTTTATATTATTTCTATAATAATGCTAGTTATGTTTATAATGGGATTATTACCAGCACTTATTTAACTATAGAGGAGTGAAGGCATGTTTTTAAAGTCCCTTGAGGTCCGTGGATTCAAGTCATTTGCTGATAAAACGGAATTAGAATTTAAGAAAGGTGTTACTGCAGTGGTAGGGCCTAATGGAAGTGGGAAAAGTAATATATCAGACTCAGTTAGATGGGTTTTAGGGGAACAGAGCGTTAAAAGCTTAAGAGGTGGAAAAATGGAGGATGTAATCTTTGCAGGTACTCAGTTTAGAAAACCTCTTGGGCTTGCTCAAGTTTCACTTACTTTAGATAATTCAGATGGAAGTCTGCAGACTGATTACAATGAAGTAACTGTTACTAGAAGAATTTTCAGATCTGGTGAAACAGAATACTTAATAAATAATCAAAAATGCAGGCTTAAAGATATTACTGAGCTTTTTATGGATACTGGAATAGGTAAGGAAGGTTATTCTATTATAGGACAAGGTAAGATAGATGCCATCCTTAGTGGTAAAGCGGAAGATAGAAGAGCTTTACTAGAAGAAGCTGCAGGAATTGTAAAATATAGAACTAGAAAACAAGAATCAGAGAAAAAGCTAGAGCAAACTAAATTAAACT
>CAKVNP010000286.1 GCA_934777095.1 uncultured Clostridium sp.
CTTCTTAACATTAGATGAATTAATATATATTTTATATTGTTTATTACAATCCTCAATTATTTTATTTATCACAGCCGAATCATTAATAGCAATAATAATTAAATGCTTATCCAATATAAATTTCTTATCATAGCTTCCTTTGATGCATTTTATCTCTAATTCACTAAATTCATCAATAAACTCCAAGGACAGAGCTTCCACCTTTGCACCATTAGCTTGCAAAGTTTTTGCTTTGATAAAGGCTCCTCTTCCTCCGCCAATTATTCCTACAGATAATTTATTGCTAAATAAATTAATTGGCATATATTCTAACATCCCATAAATATCTCCTTCAATATTTTTAGACATTCTTCCTCTCTCCCTTTAAGCCTTTCCTCCTTAAGCACTTTTATAGCCCTATTAACATAATAATCAGCTGTGCTTTTTATTAATGTTTCTGCTAACTGCAGGTCCATCTGTGATTTGCTTTTTTTCTTATAAGATTTAACTCTATCATCAATTACAACTTTTCCTTGATACTTAAATTCCTTTATTACAGATGAAATTCCTCTTAAATGAAGCCAATCCATATATTCATCTATATATTCATCAATTATATATCTATTATCAGCCATCCTCTTAACTCTCAGCTGTTTATTTTCATCATCCAATTTACTTATCTGATCTATATCATATAATTCAACTCTTTTATATTCGCTTAATGTTTCATCAATATCTCTTGGCATTGCTAAATCTATTAATATTATTTCCTGTCCCTCTTCTTTAAGGTGATTTCTGGTTAAAACCAAATGAGTTGCTGCTGTACAACTGATTACTCCATCCATTTCATTCACAACTTTTCTTGATTCATCATAATCCATAATTTTCACTCTGTCATCATCAAAAGGTTCAATTTTCATCTTATCTCTTACCACAAGATTTATCTCGTTAACATCACTGCCTAAAAGATATTTAACTACAAGTCTTCCCATGACACCATAGCCCATTACCATTACCTTTTTACATCCTGATTTCAATAGCTTGTTAACTGCTATAGAGGATGCTGATACTGGTATCTCATATAATTTAGTATTATTCCTAAACTTTTTTCCGCAGCTTAATGCATCTTCAACCAGCCTCATAAGTTCCGAACTTATGGAACCTTTTTCTATCCCTATCTCATATGATTCCCTAATCTGCCCTAATATCTGATCTTCACCAAGAATTTTTGAATGAAACCCACAGGATAATTCAAATAAATGCTTTACTACAGCCTTACCATTAATAATAAATACATATTGCATTAATTTTTTATCCCATTCTAATATTTCAAATATTTCTTCTTTACTGCAGTCTCCATTTAAATATATTTCAGTCCTATTACAGGTACTTAATATTATGACTTCTTCAAATTTTTCCATCAATTTTTCAAGGAGAATATTTTGTCTTCTCGGTGAAAGGGCTAACTTTTCTCGGATACTTACATCTACATTTTTTTTAATTCCAACTAGTCCTAGCATATTCACCATCCTTATTTAATCAGTTCTATATATTACATATTATACTTTCTTTCACCATTATATACGTTAGCCTAAACTATGGCAAAAAAATAATGATGAATTATTATAATTTAATTCACCATTATTTAAAATAAAAACTTTAATTGATCTTTTCCAAAACTTTTTCGATAAACTTTTCAGCTCCTACCCTATCCAAAGTCTTGGAAAGCCTTTCACCTTTTTCACCAAGCTCATAGCTTGTTTCAACTATTTTATCTATTGTAGGAATAATATCTTCTTCCTTAAATATTCTTCCTAAAGAATCGCCAATTCTCATCTGTCTGCCAAATCTTCCACCAACAAATATTTCAGCACCCTTTTCTTTGGCTAGGGCTGCATCTAATCTACATGCTCTTACACATCCTCCACAATTAACACATAGCTCTTTATTATGCACTACTTTTTTATCAACTATAGTTAATGCTTTTTGTCTACATGCTGATACACATAATCCACAGCCAACACATTTACTTTCATCAAACCTTGGAATAGTTCTGCCAATAACTCCAATATCATTAATATTTGCTTTACAGCAATTATTAGCACATCCTGCTATATTCATCTTAAATTTTGCATTCATATCTTTCGCAAAATACTTATCCTCAAGCTGTCTGCACACTTCCTGGGTATCTATATTTCCATGAAGGCAGACAGTTCCCTTACAAGAAACAAAAGGTCTCACTTTAGCTCCTGTTCCCCCATGTCTTAGCCCTAACTTTTCAGCCTCTTCCATAAACGCTTCTACATCATCATTTTTCACCCATGGAATTTCTATTTGAAGCCTAGTAGTAATACCTATGTACCCTCTGCCATATTTATCAGCTAGGTAGTTGATATTTTTCATTTCTTCCGTAGTATAATTCCCTGCACGTCCTAATAATCTTACTGCAAAATGCTCTTTATCATTTTGCAGCAAAAATCCTAATGCCTTTAATTCTTGCTGTCTAATTTTATTTACTGCCATAATCTCATCCCCTTTCTGTATAATTATAACATTATACCTATTTATAAGTTATTAATATATTTAATGGTTACCATTTTATTTTTTCATAGTTATTATTTTATCGTATTTATCTAATTACCACAGGGAATACTTATATAAGAAATATATTTATCTATAATGAGGTGACATATGAGAATTCCGAATCATATTGGTATAATTCCTGATGGCAATAGAAGATATGCTTTATCTAAAGGCCTTACCAAAGAAAAAGGCTATGACCTTGGTATAGCCCCTGGACTTAAAGTATTTAAACTTTGTGAAAAACTAGGAATAAAAGAACTAACTTATTATGGCTTTACCGTTGATAATACAAAGCGTCCTGCCATCCAAAAAAAAGCTTTTACAAAAGCATGTATAGATTCAGTAAATATTTTAACCAAAGAAAATGCCGAATTATTAGTAATTGGTAATACAGATTCTAAATGTTTTCCAAAAGAACTGCTTCCATTTACACAGAGACAAACATTTGGCAAAGGTGGTATTAAGGTTAACTTCCTTGTCAATTATGGTTGGTCCTGGGACTTATCTGGAATACCCGCTTCCACGAACAATATACATAATATAACTTCCTGCATACATTCAAAAGACATTTCTAAAATTGATCTTATAATTAGATGGGGTGGCAGAAGAAGACTTAGTGGTTTTTTACCAGTTCAATCTGTTTACTCTGATTTTTATATAATTGATAGTTTATGGCCAGACTTTACTGAAGAGGATTTTTATCATGCTCTAGAATGGTATGATTTACAAGATGTAACATTAGGTGGCTAAATAAAAAAGAGGCATATGCCTCTTTTTTTACTCTACAGTCTTTGCTAAATCTACCCTATTCTTTTTATAAATCATTTAAATTATAAGGTGTATTTTGGTATACACAATAGTTTATCCAATTACTAAATATAACACTAGCAGAACTTTGCCAAGTTACAACTGGAATATTCTCCGGATTATTTTCCGGGAAATAATTCACTGGTACCTTGATAGTTTTCCCCTTTTCTTTATCTCTGAAATATTCTTCTTTTAATGTTTCCCTTTCATATTCTAGATGCCCTGTAATAAATACTTGCCTTCTATCTTTATTGGCTACAATAAATACACCAGCCTCTTTTGATTCTGCAAGTATTTCTAGCTCATCAACTTTCTCAATATCACTTCTTAAGACTTCTGTATGTCTTGAATGTGGTGCATAAAATTCATCATCTAGCCCCCTAATCAAATCCACTTCTTCACAACATTTATAATGTTTAAAAACCCCAAACATCTTCTCTGCAAGTTTATGCTTTGGTATTCCATAATGATAATTTAACCCTGCCTGTGCTCCCCAACAA
>CAKVNP010000287.1 GCA_934777095.1 uncultured Clostridium sp.
GCTCTACATTATGTATTTAATTCGCCAGTAGATAAATTTGTCTATGATGTATCGCACCAATCATATGTACATAAAATCTTAACTGGCAGAAAGGAAGCTTTTATTAACAGAGAAAAGTTTGGTACAGTTACTGGCTATACATCTCAGCATGAAAGTGAACATGATTTCTTTACTATTGGACATACATCAACATCAGTAAGTTTAGCTTGTGGATTAGCTAAAGCTAGAGATTTAAAAAACAGTAAAGAAAACATAGTTGCAGTAATTGGTGATGGATCTTTAAGTGGGGGAGAAGCTTATGAAGGGCTAAACAATGCAGCAGCTTCAGGCAAAAATATAATCATTTTGGTTAATGATAATGATATGTCAATTGCAGAAAATCATGGAGGATTATATAAAAATCTTGCTGAGCTAAGAAATACTAACGGACAAGCAGAAAATAACTTTTTTAAAGCATTAGGCTTTGAGTATCATTTTGTTGCCGATGGAAATAATGTTGAAGATTTAATTGAGTTATTCAATAGCGTTAAGGATATTAATAGACCAGTAGTTATCCATATGCATACTATCAAGGGTAAAGGATAAGAAGATGCAGAAATTAATAAAGAAGCTTTCCACTGGGTAATGCCTTTTGATCTTAAAACAATGAAGCCTTTAAATGCAGAGGGGAATGTAGAAAGATATTCACAAGTTACAGACAACTTCCTAATGGAAAAAGCAGCAAAAGATAGTAAAATAGTAGGGATAACAGCAGCTACCCCAGGAAGCGTTGGATTTAAGAACTTTAGAACTAAGTTTGCAGAGCAATATGTAGATGTGGGGATAGCTGAAGAGCATGCTATTGCTTTAGCTTCAGGAATTGCTTCGCAAGGAGGAAAACCAGTAGCTTCTTTTGTAAGTTCATTTATTCAAAGAACTTATGATCAGTTATCACAAGATTTAGCAATAAATAATAATCCAGCAACTATTTTAGTTAATAGTGGAGGAATAACAGGTTCAGATGTGACTCATTTAGGATTATTTGATATTCCTTTAATATCTAATATACCTAATATAGTTTATTTAGCGCCAACAACTAAAGAAGAATATCTTGCAATGCTTGATTGGTCTATAGAACAAACAAGTCATCCAGTTGCCATAAAAGTTCCTAATATGCCTGTGATTTCAACAGGAGAAGTTATCGAAGCAAATTTTACTGATTTAAATAAATATGTTAAAACTATAGAAGGAAAGGAAGTTGCAATTATTGGACTTGGAGCTTTCTATCATTTAGGTAAAAAGGTTCAAGAAAAGCTTAATGCTGAAGAGGGAATAAATGCAACATTAATAAACCCAAGATTTATTACTGGTATAGATGAAGAATTACTTACTTCTTTATTAGCTGATCATAAATTAGTAATTACTTTAGAAGATGGAATCCTTGATGGTGGCTTTGGTGAAAAGATTGATAGATTCTATGGAGATAAAGACATGAAAGTACTAAACTTTGGTGCTAAAAAGGAGTTTACAGATAGTGTTCCACTAGCTGAATTATATGAACGTTACCACTTAAAAGAAGAATTAATCGTAGCAGATATAAAAGCTGCATTAAAATAATATTAGAGAAAGAGTTAAGGCTTGCCTTAGCTCTTTTATATTATTTAGATTTATAAGCAGGATACCTTAGTTAAAGGATTTCCTGCTTTTATTTAATTTAGAAATGAAAGTTCTTTTGAAAAGTAACTGTAAAATATTGACAAAAGATTTGAGCAGGTATACTCTTAGTATAGTTAATAAACTAACGGTATACCAATAGGAGATGTAAGATGAAGGATGAGTTAATTTTTCAGGAAAAGGAATTAAAAAAACAGGTAATAGTTAATGCAGCAGAAAAGTTATTTTTTTCTAAGGGATTTAATTGTACAAGTATGGATGAATTAGCTAAAGAAGCTGGTTTTACTAAGAAAACTATTTATGCTTACTTTGGTTCAAAAGATGAAATTTATTACGAAATCATGCTTAATTCCTATAAAAAGATAAATAAATTGCTTAAGGAAAAGAGCGATGAGAATTATCCAAATGAAATTAAAAAACTGAAGGCAGTTACCAATACTTTAATAACTTTTAGCGAAGAAAATAGTCCTAACTTTAAAGCAATTTTTGATTTTGAAAACAATAATATTGAGAAGATTCAAGTGAATGAAACTGCAGTAAAGTGTTATGAAGAAGGAGAGTACATGACCTCAATATTCATTGAAATATTGAAAAATGGTATTGAAAAGGGAGAAATTAGAGCTGATATTGATATTAGTAAGACATTTTTATCATTATGGTCTAATTTTATAGGAATAACTAATTTGATGAAATATAAAAAGGAATATATTGAAAAGTATTTTGGCATCGAAATAAGCGAAATTCTTAGGTATTCTACAGATTTGATTATTAATTATATTAGAAGGGATGATAAAAGTGAATAAAAAGATAATCATTGTTGTTATTACTTTAGTTATTGTTGGCTGTGCTGTTTTTGGCGTTAAATATTTATTGGATGTTAAGGAATATAAAGATAAAATAAATAAAATTACGATTAATGATGTAAATTTAAATAGTATTGCTGATGGAAAATATACAGGGGTATGTGATGTTAATTTTATTAAAGCTAAAGTGGTTGTTAATGTGGAAAATAATAAAATAGATAGCATTAAATTAGTAGAGCATAAAAATGAGCGAGGACAAAAGGCTGAAAGTATTATAAAAACAGTGGAAGAAAAGGATTCTTTAAAAGTTGATACTGTTTCAGGTGCTACTAATAGTTCTAAAGTAATCTTAAAAGCAATAGAAAATGCTTTGGAGAGTTAATGTATGGATTATATTAAAGCTGAAAGTTATAATATGAGCACAATTACGGAGCAGAGGGTTCAGAATTTTGCTGAAGCAGATGATGCTATATTAGAAGTGAAAGAAGAGCTGGTTAACCTAGAAAGAAAGATGAGCTTTTATTTAAAGCATAGTGAAATAAGTAAACTTAATGAAAGCAGTGGCAATAAGTCTTTAAAAGTAAGTGATGATACCTTTAAAGTAATACAAAAAAGTATAGAATACTCTAAATTAACAAACGGTGTATTTGATATAACATTAGCACCAGTAATTGCTGAATGGGGGATTTTTTCTGAAAATGAAAAGATCCCTGAAGAAAATAGACTAAATAAATTAATAGGCTTAGTAGGGTATCAAGATATATTGCTTAATAAAGAGCAACATACTATATTTCTCAAAAGGGAAGGCCAAAAAGTGGATTTAGGTGGCATAGCTAAAGGATATGCTACAGACCAGGCAATTGAAATATATAAAAAACATGGTATAAAATCTGCAATGATAAATTTAGGCGGTAATGTAGCAGTTTTAGGGAAAAAGACAGATAATACTCCGTGGGTTATAGGGATACAGAATCCAGATATGGAGAGGGGAGAGATGGTATGTTCAGTCAGCTGTGAAGATATATCTATAGTTACTTCGGGAAACTATGTGAGAAATTTTGAAGCAGCTGGTGAAGTTTATGGACATATACTTAGTACTACAACAGGAAAACCTATTAAGAATTCATTTTTAAGTGTTACAGTAATTTGTAAATCAGGAATAAAAGCAGATGCACTTTCTACAGCTATTTTTCTGATGGGTCTTGATGAGGCTATTGAATTTATCAATATAAACAATGATATTGGAGCAATACTGATTACTGATTGCAAAGAAGTGTATGTTAGTAGGAATTTAAAAGAAAAATTTCATATTATAGATGGAGATTTTGAGTATTATTATTGTTAGGGGAGAGTAAAAAAATGTTGAGATGTATTATTGGGTATATGGCAGCAGTGTTATTCATATATGTAATT
>CAKVNP010000288.1 GCA_934777095.1 uncultured Clostridium sp.
CTACTGAAAACCCTGATTCAGCATTACTTGCTACTTTTACTAGGAGAATTCCAATGATTATTTCTATTCCGCCATTAAGGAACAGAACTATCGAAGAACGCCTATATCTAATTAAAAAATTCTTTAAAGATGAAAGCATCAGGCTTAATAAAGAAATATTTGTTTCACTTAATAGCATGAGGGCATTACTGTCCTATGACTGTCCAAATAATATCGGCCAGCTTAAAAGTGATATCCAGCTTATCTGCGCCAGATCATATTCATTATTTTTAACACATATTAAAGATGATGTAAGAGTCTGTAGTCGAAATCTACCTCCTCATATCAGGGATGGCTTATACAAAGATAAGGAACATCGCTCACTATGGAATAAAGTCATTGGAGAAGAAGTTGAATTCTTTAAATTCTCCAATGATTCCAATGAAACTAATACTAATATTAATGATGAAGTAGGTATATATTCATTTATCAAAAATAAATTAGAAAATCTGAAATCTCAAGGTATATCAGATATAGATATTGAATATATTCTTGAAAAGGATATCGGTACCTACTATACTATTTCCTCTAATTCTGTTGCCAACGAGATAAATAGAAAAAATCTTTATAATATAATGGATGAAAATCTCTTAGACTGCTTTGATCTTATTATAAACTATATCGGTAAAAATCTAGGCCGCAGTTTAAACAATAACATTTATACTGCTTTTGCCCTTCATATAAATACTTTAGTTAAACGAATACTTAATAATAAACCAATTATAAATAGTAATCTGCCAAAAATAAAAAAGCTATATCCTAGGGAGTTCGAAGTAGCCTTAGGTATTAAAAATTTAATTGAAACTACTTTAAACTTATCTATTCCTATAGATGAAGTCGGCTACCTTGCCTTATTTTTAGTACCTGATATGAAGTTTAGCAATGACATAACTGATACAGTAAAAATAATCTTAATTGCTCATGGAGAATCAACTGCTTCTTCTATGGCCGAAGTTGCTTCTAAACTTTTAGGTGAAAATTGTATTATTCCAATAAATGCTCCCATAGATGTAAGTCCAGCTAAAGTATTAGCTCAGCTAAAAGAAGTGGTAAAAAATAATTTTTCTAAGAAAGGTTTTTTACTTTTAGTTGATATGGGGTCTTTAACTACCTTTGGTGAAATTATTGAGGAAGAATTTAATACACCTGTAAAAGTAATTCCATTAGTTTCTACTCTCCATGTTTTAGAAGCATCTAGAAAATCATTAATGGATTTATCACTAGATGATATTTACAAAGATGTATTAATGGTTAATTCATATGTTAATGTTGAAAAGAATGCTGGCACTAAAAAGACAGCTATTAAAAAGACACTAATAATTTCTGCCTGCCTAACTGGCGAAGGCGGCTCAGTAGCTATTAAGAGTTTTATAAAAAATAATTTTACTTTTGATGATAACTTATTTGAAATCAAAGTCTTAAACTGTTTAGATAAAAACTATTTTAAAGAAAAAATCAATAAATTAAAACTTCAGTATGATATTTTATTTATAGTCACACCTTTCCCTATTGATTTAGATGTTAAGCAATACAGCATGTATGATGTGCTTAATATGACTGCTAAAAATGAAATTCAGGAGCTAATCGATGTAAAAACAACGATGATTAATATGCCTAATGTATTACGAGAAAATATCTCTAATATAAACAATCCCGAGTTATACAATGATATTATGCTATTTATAAATAATATTGAATCATCATTAATGATTAAAATTCCTGATAAAAAAAAGGTGGGCTTAATTCTTCATATCGCCTGCACTATTGGACGGCTTAAAAATAATGAAGTTTTAGTTACTTATGACACCAAAGAATTCTGTATGAAAAGCAATCCATTATATTATGATGCAATAAAATGTAGCTTTAAATCATTAGAAAATAAGTACTATATCACTATGACAGACGATGAAATCTGCTACATCATAGACTTTATATCAAATTAAAAATTTGATATAAAGATGAATTATGATTTGTGATGAAAATTCCTCTTAATGAGGAATTTTTATTTTATGAAATTAAAGGCCAAAGGCATTTTACTATAAAAATAGAATTCCTCCTCAGAGGAATTCTTTCCTTAATTCATCATTCATAATCTATAATTCGTAATTCATTATTTTTAAAAGCTCTTCACCATATTTATTGAACTTTTTCTCTCCCATTCCTCTTATACTTAAAAGTTCATCTTTTGTCTGAGGCTTTATATTGGCTAATTGTATTAATGTAGAATCTGAGAAAATAATATATGGTTTAATATTTTCTTTAAATGCTTTTTCTTTTCTCCATATTCTAAGCTTATCAAATAATTCCTTATCTAAAATAGTTTCCTCTTCAGCTTCACTTAATTTAAATAGCACTTTCATCTGCGATTTCAAAATCATTATTGATTTCTTATTTAGCTTAAGCATTGAATATGTCCCTTCTTTTAAATCAACATATCCAAAATCAATTAAAGTCTTAATAATATCCTTAATAAATTTACTGCTATATTCTTTCATTATTCCGTAAGTAGTAAGCTTATTTAAGCCATCATTAATAATCTTAGGTCCCGTCATTCCCCTAAGTACATCAACTAAAACAGATATACCATACTTTTCCCTGCTTCGATAGACACAAGATAAAATCTTCTGGGCTTCTATAGTGTAATCCCTAATTTCATCATTATTATCACAATTACTGCAGCCATCGCAATAATCCCTTACATTTTTTTCACCAAAATATTTTAAGATGAAAGCTCTAAAGCACTCTTTACTTTCACAGAAATCAATCATTTGCTGAAGCTTTTTAATTTCTGTTTCTTTTCTATCTAAAGAAACAGTAGTATAAATCAAATATTCTAATGTCCTTATATCATCTCTATTATATAAAAGATAGCAAAGCCCTACTTCTCCATCCCTGCCAGCTCTGCCTATTTCCTGATAATAACTTTCAATATTTTTAGGCATAGTGAAATGAATAATATATCTTACATTAGATTTATCAATCCCCATACCAAAAGCATTAGTGGCTATCATTACATTAATATTTTCTTTTAGAAATTCTTCTTGATAATATTCCTTTTCTTCATCCTTTAAGCCTCCATGATATTTCCCAACATTATAGCCTAAATCCTTTAAATAATAATAAAGCTGATCCACTTCTTTTCTAGTAGCACAGTAAACTATGCCAGCTTCATATTCATTATCCCTAATTTTATCTTTTACGAATTCTAATTTATCTTCTTCCTTATAAACATTTATCTTTAAATTATCCCTATTAAACCCGCCTATATATGTATATGGATTGTTTAATCCTAATAGTTTAAGAACATCTTCCCTTACTACTTCTGTTGCAGTAGCTGTAAATGCGGTAACTATTGGCCTTTTATTTAAGCTACTTATAAATGGTGCTATTTCTCGATAACTTTTTCTAAAATCATGTCCCCACATAGATACACAATGAGCTTCATCAATGGCAACCTGCTTAATATTTAAGCTTCTGATCTTTTTCTTAAAGAACTCATTTTCCAGCCTTTCAGGTGCTATATATAAAAGCTTAACCTGTCCATTTCTGCATCTATTAATTATTTCATCTATTTCATTCAACCTTTGAGTACTATTAATGTACTCAGCCATTATTCCATTTTGATTTAAATTATCAACTTGATCCTTCATCAGCGCAATAAGCGGAGAAATTACTATAGTAATTCCCTCAAATAAAATAGCTGGAATTTGATAGCAAATAGATTTACCTCCCCCTGTTGGCATAATACAAAAACTATCTCTTCCCCTTAATATATTATTTATTATTTCATACTGCCCTTCCTTAAAAGAAGAATAC
>CAKVNP010000289.1 GCA_934777095.1 uncultured Clostridium sp.
AGATCATCCATCCTAAAAGCAATAAAATAATCGTATATAGATGACTAAAAATCCTATGTTTCTTTAAAAGATTTTGTAAAAATAGCTTTTCTAAAGAAATAAAAACAAAGAAGAATAAACCCCATAAGATGAAATTATATTCTGCACCATGCCAAAGACCAGTTAAAAACCAAACTATTAAAAGGTTTAAAATCTGTCTCTTTATCCCTTTACGATTACCGCCAAGTGGGATATACACATATTCTTTGAACCATGACCCTAAAGTCATATGCCATCTATTCCAGAATTCACTTATACTTCTTGAGATATATGGGAAGTTAAAATTTTCTGGGAAAGTAAAGCCTAGCATCTTCCCTAAACCAATCGCCATTGTTGAATATCCACTGAAATCAAAATAAATCTGTAGAGCAAAAGCAATTAGCCCAAGCCATGCTGTAATCATAGTTAATTTACTAAAACCAGCTGCTTCTATTTGAGTCCATAGTAAACCTATGTTATTGGCAATAAGAACTTTTTTAGCTAAACCAATAATAAATAGCTCTACCCCCTCTTGAATCTTCGCTAAATTAATTTCACGCTGATTTATTTCTTTATGTATATCATTATATTTTACAATAGGACCTGCAATAAGCTGCGGGAATAACGTTACAAACGCTGCAAAGTTAACTATATTTTTTTCTGCTTTTACGTTATCTAAATACACATCGATAGTATAAGATAATGTTTGAAAGGTATAAAAACTTATCCCTAAAGGCAGTGTCAATTTAACATCATTTAATGACGTACCGAAAACCATATTAATATTATCTATAATAAAGTTAGCATACTTAAAGATACCAAGCATTCCTAAATTAAAGATAATTGATAATATAAGACAGGTAACCGAAATACTTTTATTTTCTCTATTCTTTTCAATAATCTGTGAGAGAAAAAAGTCAACTACAATTGATGCACCCATTAAAAGTACATATTTGGGTTCTCCCCAGGCATAAAAAATTAAACTTAGTAAGATTAAGAGATGATTTTTATATCTATTTGGTGTAATGAAATAAGTTGCCAAAGCCAGTGGCATAAATCGAAAAATAAACATTAAGCTGCTAAATACCATAATATCTCCTTTTACCTTTTAAAAAAGCCGGCTTCCTAGGTATTTCTGCAAGCCAGCTCTTTTAATTTATCTATTTTTGTATTCTTCTATTTTTTTTGCTAAGTCCTCTAAGTACTCAAGCCTTTCATATTTTTCTAATAATTCTTCTTCTAATTCTGCTTTTTCATTAGACAACTCATTTAATAGACCGTAGTTAGAAGGATTTTGTTCCATTTCTTTTTCTTTTTCTGCAATAGTAGTTTCTAATTTATCTATTACATCATAGATAGTTTCAAATTCCTTCTGCTCTTTAAAGGTAAATTTAGGTCTTTCATCTTTAGCTTTAACATATTCTTTTTTTACTGATGTTTCCTTGCCTTTAGCAGCTTCTTTAGCTTTTATTTCTTCTATTTCATTGTATATTAAGTAATCACTATAATTTCCGTGGTAAGTATTAATAATTCCATTTCCTTTAAGAGCAAAAATCTTATTACAAATTCTATCTAAGAAATATCTGTCGTGTGATACTACAATTACTATACCTACAAATTCATCGATAAAATCTTCTAATATTTTTAAAGTTTCAATATCTAAATCATTGGTAGGCTCATCTAGAATTAATACATTTGGAGCTTCCATCAGTACTCTTAAAAGGTGCAGTCTTCTTCTTTCACCACCTGATAATTTTTCAATTGGCGTATATTGAAGTATTCCATCAAAAAGGAATCTCTCTGCTAAGGCGGAAGCTGTAATTTTAGTCCCATCTTCCGTAGGGATTGTTTCTCCACCCTCTTTAATATAATCAATAGCTCTCATAGATAAATCCATATGTGAATCATCTTGTGTAAAGGTAGCTATCTTTACTGTATCTCCTACTTCTACTTCTCCTGAGTCGGGCTTTAATGCACCTCTTATTATATTAGTAAGGGTTGTTTTCCCCATACCATTATTTCCTACTATGCCAATTCGATCAGTTTTTAAGAAATTATAATTAAAGTGGCTTAGCAATACTTTATCATCAAACTTTTTAGAAATATCAATAAGTTCAATAGTCTTCTTTCCTAATCTAGTTCCCACAAATGGCATTTCTATATCAGGTCTTGCTTCTATATATTCAGTATTTACTAAATCATCAAATCTTTGTAGCCTAGCCTTTTGTTTAGTAGTTCTTGCTTTAGCACCTCTTCTAACCCATTTCAATTCCTTGACGATAAGCTTCTGCCTCTTCTCTTCCATAGCAGATTCTATTTCTAATCTTTCTGCTTTCTTCTCCAAGAATGAGCTATAATTTCCTTCGTATTCATATAACTTACCACGGTCAAGCTCTACTATCTTATTAGATACTCTGTCTAAGAAATATCTATCATGGGTAATCATTAAAAGTGCACCTTTTCTGCCATTTAAGTATTCTTCCAGCCATTCAATAGATTCTGAATCTAAATGGTTGGTAGGCTCATCTAAAATTAATAAATCACAAGGAGAAATTAAAGCAGAAGCTAAGAATACTCTTTTTTTCTGTCCTCCAGATAGATTTGACATTTTAAGATGGTAATTCATAATTCCTAGTCTAGTTAAAATTGCTTTAGCTTCACTTTCTAAATTCCAAAGGTTCATTGAATCTATTTTACCCTGAAGTGTTATAAGCTTTTCACTTAGCTTTAAGTCTTCTGGGTTATTTGCTATATCTTCTAAAACCCCTTCATAATCTCTTAAAAGTCTCATTTCAGCATTATCACCTTTAAAGAGCTGTTCTAAAACGGTTGAATTTTCATCGTATTCAGTATTTTGAGATAGGAATTCTATTCTTACATCCTTCCCCTTTGTAATAGTGCCATCAAAGAATTCATCCTTACCTGCAGCAATCTTTAGAAGCGTTGATTTCCCTGCTCCATTTAATCCAATGACACCAACCTTGTCACCCTCATTAATGCCAAGAGATACATTGTCTAATAACATCTTTTCGCTATATGATTTTGTTATTTTATCTAAAGTTATTAAGTTCATTCTATTCTCCTCATCAAATCATTTATATAGGTGTATTTTATCATATTTTCCCGTAATAATGCAAAATAGACAATCTTCCTAAGAAAATTGTCTATAAATTCTATCTTGTAACAAGTACCTTATTTATATATGGCTTCAATAAACTTACTACTGGCACTCCAATAATAGTTACGATGATAAGTTCACTTAATCCTACTTCTAACATTGATAATGCCATTGGCAGGTTTGCTGTAAGCTTTAACATCCACGCTATAATTATTGCATTAAATATTACTGGCCAGATGCTGGCAATTAATAAAGCTTTCTTTTCATTTTTAACAACTTTACCTGTATAGTATATAGCACATAAGCTGATAAATGATGCAAATGATCCTAAGATAACATCTAAAGGTCCATTTGGCCCTAAAAGATTAGCAATTACACACCCTAAAGTAAGTCCTCCTATGTACATTGGATCAAATAACGCTAATAATACTAAAAGCTCCGAAATTCTAAATTGAATATTTCCATATCCCATTGGCGCTATTGCAATAGTAGCAACAACATAAAGTGCAGCAATTACTGCTGTCTTAGTTAATCTTTGTGTTTTTGTAGTCATAAAATATCTCCTAATTATATAAATTAGAACCTTCATCTTACATCCAAAACTATAAGCATAAAAAAAGGCGCCATTGTAGGCACCTTCAAATCTGATTATAATTCCAGAATTGTAATACCTAGTTTTATTTAAAGACAGGAGGTTCCCGAACTGTCTAGTAT
>CAKVNP010000290.1 GCA_934777095.1 uncultured Clostridium sp.
ATTTACATCCGTGGATGAAATTACCAGAAAGCTATTGCAGGATGAAATAATAAAGATATATAGTTTGATACGCCTGCTGAGCTTTTGAGAAATCCTAAAACTATTTTTGTGAAAAAACTTATTGGTGCCTAGGTTAATAATTAATCTGTTAAATAATATATGCTTTAAGTATGTTATTACTAAAAAATAAGATAAGGAGATAAAAAAGTAATAAAGTATATGGAAAAATATTACAAAAGTGTTATAATTGAATAAAGTAAATAATATATTTAGAAAATACATTATTTATCAGGTATTATTAAATTTATAATTGGGGTGAAAATATGAAAGAAAGAGAACAATGGTCATCAAGAGCAACATTTATTTTAGCAGCGGTAGGATCTGCAGTAGGTCTAGGAAATGCTTGGAGGTTTCCAGGATTAGCTGCAAAATATGGAGGGGGAGCATTTTTATTAGTTTATGTCTTAGCAATGCTTGTACTTGGAATACCAATGCTTAGTATGGAAATTGCAATTGGTAGGAAGACCAAACAGGGCGCGCCAGGTGCTTTTAGAAGTATGAATAAGAGAACTGAATTTATAGGATGGGCAGCTACTACTAATGCTTTTGCTATATCAGTTTATTATGCAGTAGTATTTGCTTGGGTAATTGCAATGGCAGTTTTTAGTTTCAAATTTGCAGGAATGGTAGGTGATGCTGAAGCTGCAAGTTCATTATTTGAAACTATTACTCAAACATCATGGACTATATCAGGATTTAAGATTCCACTTGCAATGGCTTTAGCTTTAGCAGCGGCTTGGGTATTGATTTATATGTGTATCAGAAAAGGGACTGTAAGTGTTGGTAAAGTAGTTAAGTATACTGGGCTTACACTACCACTTTTATTTTTGATAATAATGGCAGTAAAGGGTATTACAATGCCAGGAGGTCTAGATGGATTAGCTAAATTGTTTATTCCTGATTTTGGACAAGTAATTAATAACGGATTGCTATCTAGTTTAGTGGTAGATGCAATAGGACAAGTTTTTTATAGCTTATCAATTATGATGGCGATAATGATAGCATATGGGTCTTACTTAAGTGAATCAGCTAATATAGCAAAAGATGCTACAATAATTGCCTTTGCTGATTTAGGTGTTAGTGTACTTTCAGGTATAGTTATGTTTACTACTATGTATGGAGTAGGAATGACTACTAATGATATGTCAGCATCAGGTATTGCTACAGCATTTATTATTTTCCCACAGGCAATAGCAAGCTTGACCAAAACTGGCTGGGTTAATGCAGCTTTTGGAATGATTTTTTACCTATGTTTAGCTTCCCTTGCTGTTGATTCAGCATTTTCTATTACAGAAGGTGTTTCTACTGCTTTAGCAGATAGGTTTAATCTTAATAGACGAAAAACAACTAAGATTATTTGTATAGTTTCAGCGGTTATTTCTATAGTATTTATTACTAGGTCTGGATTAGCGTGGCTTGATATAGTTGATAATTGGACTAATCAATATAATATGATTATTATTGGTGCTTTAGAATGCTTAGTAGTTGGCTGGATATTTAAGCCTACAAAAGTGTTAAATGAAGTAAACAGAAATACTGAAAAATACTTAATGCCAAAATGGTGGTTTGTAGGCTCAATTAAATATATTGCACCAGTAGTTTTAAGTGGATTTTGTATTTGGAATCTTTATTCTCTATTTGTAGGTGGAGGAATATATGGTGAAAGTTCAGGATATCCATTATGGTCTAATATTATAGGTGGATGGGCTGTGACTTTCATGGTATTTGCTAGCGGATTTGTAATTAGAGGAATTTTAAAAGCAAAAGAGAAAAAGGGATATGTTGATTTAGATAATGATTGGGAAAATACAATATAGTGATAAGGAGTTCTATTTTTATAGAGCTCCTTTTTTTATGAAACTATATTATTTATTCTGTTGCCAGTAATAGTAAGAAGCGATAAAATAGTGTATGGATATAAGTGTAATAACTACAAAAAAGTTGGGGGAATAAATGCAAAATAAAAAGATTACAAAACGGGAGTTATATAAAAAGCGTAAAAGAAGAAAAAAAATTATTAAGAGAACATGTATATCTATAGTAGTTATAGTAGCTGTTGCTATAGTAATAAAAGAAGAAGTTTATAAAAAAGAGAGGATTGTAGATAAGAAAGTTATTACTACAAATTCAGAAAAGGATCCTAATACAGATAATCAAAATAATATAGTAAAAAACGAAAATAAGGACAAGCCTGATTATGAATCAGAAGATGATGTAATAAAAGTTGAACCACATAAGCATAAGAAAGAGGAAGAAGCTGAACAACCATTAGAACCAGCTGAAGAAACTGAGGGATTAAATGAGGAACCTATTAATGAAAATGGTGAAAATGAAAATACAGAACCAGAACCAGCTACAGGTGATGTTATAATACCAAATTCGAATATTATATACGATGCTGAGGAATATGCTGTGGATATGCATGATGTGAAAGCTATGATAGATGGGACGTATGCTGGAGATGAAAAATGGGCATTTTTAACTTTTGATGATGGGCCTACTTATAATACAAATAAGGTATTAGATATTTTAGACCAAAAAGATGTACATGCTACATTTTTTGTATATGGGAGCAATTTAGAAGAAATAGCTTCGCAAGAAGCATTGAAAAGGACAATATATGAGGGGAATGCCATTGGCAATCACACATTTAGTCATTCATATTCAGTTTTATATCCTAATAATCAAGTTGATACAAATAAGTTTTTAGAAGAATTTGATAGTAATAACAATAGGATGAAAGAAATATTAGGCGATGATTTTTCGACTAATATTTTAAGAATGCCAGGTGGTCATAGTACAAGATCATATTATAATGATCCTAATCTTCCGCAATTTGATCAAGCATTACTAGATAGGGGCATAGTAAATATAGACTGGGATGCATTAAATGGAGATGCTGATGGGAAACAGTATACTGTTGACCAGCTTGTAGATAACGTCAAAAATACTGTAAGGAGTAAAAGTCAGACAGTAGTTTTGATGCATGATACTTATGGAAAAGATTCAACAGTAGAGGCATTACCACAAATAATAGATTATTTAAAAGCTAATAATTATCAGTTTAAAGTAATAAAATCAACATAATGAAAATTAAGGAGGTGTGCAGTGGATAAAGTCAAGTTGAATAGAATTTTAAGGTATGGAATAACCATTGTTTTCTTTGGAGCTGCGGTTATCTTGTTTGTACTAGGAATCTTAGGCATGTATGATATGATTGCAATAGAAGGATTATGGAGCAACATGATATTAATCTATTTATCAATAGCAATGATGACATTTATACCTATAATAAAAAATATGTTATTTAATGATGATATTTTATTAAGCTATGATGAAAAAGAAATAAGTACTACAAAATTTTCTGAAGAAAATAAAGCAAAGCTGATTAAATATAATTCAATGATGGAAGGGACTTTGAAATTTTGGAAAAGGCAGGTTAGGATTTATCGTAGCATTCATTATTATTGCGTAATATGGACTACATTATTAGCTGTATTAATGCCGATATTAATTCAAGCTTTACCACAAGAGGGTAAAATGATTTTAACTATTATCTCTGCTCATTCAGCAATAATGATTGCTTTTCATAAGGGCTTAAAAATAGAAGGAAACTATAAAAGTTATAGATTATGTGAATCAGATTTCTATGATGAATATAGGAAGATAGTTTATAATGGTACTGATGAGAAAAAGATAGAAGAGCAAAATCAAATTGTTAATAATTATATTGAAAAAATAAATTCAATTAGAAAAATCGGCAGATCCATAGAAAT
>CAKVNP010000291.1 GCA_934777095.1 uncultured Clostridium sp.
AAAAGCTTTATGAAAAATCTAAATCAATAGGAGATATAGTTTTAGCTATAACATCAATTTCTGAACAAACTAACCTCTTATCATTAAATGCTGCTATTGAAGCTGCACGTGCCGGTGAAGCTGGAAAAGGGTTTGGCGTAGTTGCTGATGAAATACGTAAATTATCTGAGCAAACATCAGAATCTGTAAAAGAAATAGAAGCTATCATTAATGAAATACGATTAGAAATTGATACAACTAAAAATAAAATTATCGATTCTAATATTGCTATAACGGATGCAAATAACTCAATGAATACATCCAAAGATGCCTTTAATTCAATAAGTGCTTCATTTGAAAATATGAACAACCAAATTTTTGAACTTACGAATACTATGAATGATATACGTACATATAAGGAAAATGTTATAAGTTCTATTCAGGAAATAACAGCAATTTGTGAAGAATCTGCTGCATCAACAGAAGAGATAACAGCTACTATTGAAGAACAATTAGAATCTGTAAGTACTGTTACTAGAGCTTCAAAGGGTCTTGACGAAATCGTATCATCATTAAATACACTAATTTCTGAATTTAAATTATAAAATAAAAGCAGTAATTGAAATCTCAATTACTGCTTTTTATTCTTTAATTCTTCTAATATTTTTCTAAATTCATCTTTGTCCATATTAGTTATTTTATCGTTCTTCTCCATTTTAGGTACTAACAGAACTCCCAGCCTTTTATTCTTTGGCTGAACAAAATATTCAACTATATTGCCTGCCACAGTCCTAACCTTTATTGGTATACCATTAATATTATCTCTTAGGGCTCTAAAAATGTCTCCCTCATTTATTATTGGTGCTCCATTAACTGCGACAATTTTATCGCCTCTTCGTATGCCTACCTTAAATGCATGTGAGTTTGGCGCAACTTCTAAAATTGCAATTCCATTATCATCACTTATGTACAAACATTCATTTTTCTTTTCTGATTTTCTTTGATATTTAAGCATAAATTCATGGGCAAATGGAACATAGATTAATACAACAATTTGTCCTATTATCCCAATGTTTGAAAGCTGAGATACAGCGACCACTGAAATCCCATATAATAATATGTATTTTCCTGAACTTAAGGCTTTTTCTTTCTTTTCTTTAGTAAATGTTACAGAACTATATCCTAACACGCCATAAAATGGCATAGTAACAAGCATTGCTGTACTTAACAAAGCTAAAGTTTCACTTCTATTAATTATAGGCCACAATTTTGCTGCCACAATAATCTGCTGTCCATCAACAGCACTCCCATTAGCCATAAGCATTACAGCTATTGGTAGAGCCCAATATCTCTTTAAAGCAAAACCTCCTACTATGTTATTTTCATCCTGCCTGAATACTGGTACAGCACCTCTGCTTCCATCTCCCATTACTAGGAATCCTTCAATAATATGAAGAATTCCTACAAAGGTCATTAATGATAAAATACTCACCTTAATTATTGGCTCTTTATCCATATATCCACTTAATAAAGAAAATATAATGCTGATAGTCCCTAGTACAGCTCCTGAATATGCAAAACAGACAAATCTGGGCTTTGCAAATAACAGGATTAGTGAAATAACAAATAACAATTCTATTCCTGAATTGCTTTCAAAGGTAATTCCTAATAAACTTATTAGTATACTTCCTATAGCACCTGCTATAATTCCCAGTACTATCTGAGAAAGAGTAAGCTCTAAAGGGGAATCAATACTTTCCCCAATAGTCAGCTTCTGCAACATTGATATTTTTCTATTTTTAATATAAAAAATTATGCTTAAACATATTAATATCATCAAATAAGTAGGCTCAACCATAGCTCTAGCTATAGTTCGTAAGCTATACATTATTAATTCCATGAAAGAGAGCCTCCTAATAATTCAACTATTTTTCTCTAATTATTTCTAATGCTTTTTGGAACTGGTTATCTATTTCCCTGCTGTAATCTTGTGATAATATTTCTTCTGACAACTCCACAGTAACATCAGGTTCAATTCCTACTCCATGTATATTAGTTCCTTTTGGAGAATAATATTTTGAAGTAGTTACTTTTAGTGCACAAGTTTCTCCATTACTTTGTTCAAATGGAATTAACTGCTGAACTATTCCTTTTCCAAAAGTCTTAGTTCCTACTACAGTAGCAACCTTATAATCCTTAAATGCTTCTGTTACTACTTCTGATGCGCTAGCACTACCCTCATTTACAAGAACTACTAAAGGCATTCCCTGAGCATCCCCACCAATAGATTTAGAAACTATTTTTTCATCATATTTATCTATTGTATAAGTAACAGTTTCACCTTCCGGTATAAAATTAGATGCTATCTTTACACATTCAGATAAATATCCACCTGGATTGCCTCTTAAATCTAAGATTAATTTTTCCATACCTGCTGATTTTAATTCGCTTAATTTTGCAGTAAATTTATCACTTACTTCTTCATCACTGAAAGATGTTATTTGAATGTATCCTATATTACCTTCAATCATTTCACCTCTTACAGATTCACTTTGAATTTCTTCCCTGATAATAGTTACTTCAAAAGGATCAGCATCGCCTCTTTGTAGTGTTAATACTACTGGTTCGCCTTCTTTTCCTCTTACTCTAGAAACAACTTCTTCTGTATTAGTATCATTTACTACATAATCATCAACTTGTAAAATAATATCACCAGCTCTTAAACCTGCTTTTTCTGCTGGAGATCCTTCAAGAGGTGCTATTATTGTTACTTTATCATCTTTTACACCTAATTGTGCGCCTATTCCATAAAAATTATTGCTTGCTTCAATAAAGTCAGTATATTGTTTTGAATCCATATATACTGTGTATGGATCGCCTAATGCTTCCGCCATTCCTTTCATAGCGCCCTGCAATAACTCATCATCATCTATTTTTCCATCATATTTGCTTATAATAAGATTTCTTAAAGAAAATAAATCGCTATATTTTGATATATCTGAAACCTGCCCTAAGTCATCTGAAGCGCTGCTTGGTATGCTTCCAAAAATATATCCTCTTGTGGCAAGATTATTCCCAATAAAAAATGCTGCACAAGTACATCCAGCAAATAATGCGGCAACTATTACTAGCTTTGGCCATCTTCTATTTTTTTTATTATTTTTTACCTCTCCATTATAACTCTCCATAACATTTCTTCCTTTCATATTTCTCTGTATGTTTTCTGTATATAATAATATTATTACATAAATATGACTATAATATAAATATTTTTATATTAAAATGAAGTCCTAAATTAATATTTAGAACTTCACCTTTTTTATATATTAAACTACTAAGAATTTTCTTAATGCTGCTACACTTGCAATAGCACCAACAACAATTCCGCCTCCTAAGAAGCCAAATAACATTGTTGAAAGAACAAATTGTGGATGTATTAAGTTAGCAACCATTAATGAGCTTACAACAACTCCATATACACCCTTATATGCAAAGTATAATACTACACTAGCTAAAGTTGCTCCTACTCCACCTATTATCATACCTTCAATAACAAATGGCCATCTAATAAACCAGTCTGTAGCACCTACAAACTTCATTATTCCAACTTCTCTTCTTCTTGAATATACAGTCAGCTTAATAGTATTCATTATTAAGAATATTGATACTCCTACAAATATTGCAAATAATCCTATTCCTAATACTTGTACAAATTTTACTATCTTACTGATTTTCTTAATTAACTCTTTTTGATTTGTAATTGATTCAACACCAGTCATACCTTCAACTGATTCAGCTACTGAATCTGAATAAGCTGCATCAGATAACTTAACTGTAAATGAACT
>CAKVNP010000292.1 GCA_934777095.1 uncultured Clostridium sp.
GGGCTAAATATGTAAGAAACTTCTATGTAAAGGGAGATACAGTTTACTTTGTATTTGATACGGAAAGAGATGTAGAAGAATGGGAATATTCTGCAGTTTATGACTTATTTGATTACAGCATATTTAATGAAGAAGGCTTTGAAGTAGAAGACTTAGAAGATGAATATAACCCAACATTTATGATAAAGTTTGATTTTAAAGATGATCATGATTATTTAGCAGATAAATTAGCTCTTTGTATTGATTTAACAGTAGAAGCTATGGAAAAGGTATTTGCTGTAATTGCTGATAAAAAGGAAGATTACATCTAGAAAGGAGAGCCGATAGTAGAAATCGGCAGTAGTGGGCTATGGAAGATAAGGTTTTAAAGAAAAGAGAGGAAATAAATCAAGCGGATAAATGGACAGTTAATGAAATTTATCCTTCAGATGAAAAATGGGAAGAAGAATTTAAATCACTTAAGGAAGAAGCGCCTAAGCTAAAGGAGTTTCAAGGTAAGTTAAAATCCGGAGAATCCTTAATTGAGTACTTAGAACTAAATGAAAGGATTTCTAGAAAAGCTGAAACAGTATATGTATATGCTCATTTAAGATCTGACGAAGATACTTCTAATACTAAGTATCAAGGAATGATGAATAGAATAGATGCATATATGGCAGAATATGCTACATATTCTGCTTACTTTGTACCTGAAATTCTTTCACTTGAGGATGGATTTATTCAAAAGGAAATTGAAAGATTAGATGGACTTAAAGAATATAAATTCTTATTAGAAGATATTCTTAAAGAAAAGCCACATGTATTAAGTGAAAAAGAAGAAGAATTATTAGCAGCAGCTTCAGATTGTTTAGATGCACCTTCAGCTATACACAATATAATGACTAATGCTGATATGAAATTTGGTACTATAAAAGATGAAGAAGGAAATGAAGTTGAATTAACAGAAGGAAACTATTCTTCATTTATAAAATCTAAAGATAGGGAAGTAAGAAAAGAAGCGTTTAAGGGATTATTTAAGGAATATAAGGGATTCGAAAATACTTTGGCTACTACTTTATCTAGTTCAATCAAAGCATTTAATTTCTCAGCAAAAGTAAGAAAATATAATAGTGCATTAGAAGCATCATTAAAACCAAATGATATTCCAGTTGAAGTGTATACTAATGCAATAGAAACAATAGATAAAAATTTATCTTCACTTCATAGATATGTATCATTAAAGAAGAAGCTTTTAGGCCTTGAAGAAATTCATATGTATGACTTATATGTTCCAGTAATAGAAATTCCAAAAGAACATATAGAATTCAATGATGCTGTGGATATGGTAGTAGAAGGACTACAGCCTTTAGGAAAAGAATACTTAGATATCTTCACTAGTGGAATTAAAGATGGCTGGGTTGATAAATATATGAATAAGGGAAAAAGAGGCGGAGCCTATTCATGGGGAGGATATGATACTAAACCTTACGTATTATTGAATTATAATTATCAATTAGGGGATGTATCTACTTTAGCCCATGAAATGGGGCATTCAATCCACTCTTATTATTCTAGAAAAGAACAAAGCTACTATTATGCAGGGTATACTTTATTCTGTGCAGAAGTAGCATCTACTACAAATGAAGCTTTATTAATACATCATTTAATTAATAAAGAATCAGATAAGCAGAGAAAGTTATATTTAATAAATCAAGAATTAGAACAAATCAGAACTACAGTATTTAGACAAATGATGTTTGCTGATTTTGAGCTTTATACTCATAAAGCTTTTGAAGAAGGCAAGGCATTAACTGCGGAAGATTATAATAAAAAATGGCATGAATTAAATGTTAAATATTTTGGCCCTGAAATGGTAGTTGATGAAGAGATAGATGTTGAATGGGCGAGAATACCTCATTTCTTTAGTGATTTCTATGTATATCAATATGCTACTGGCTATGCAGCTGCTTCAGCTTTTGCAAAGGCAATTTTAGAAGGCAGGGAAAATTCGGTGGAAAAATATGTAGGATTCTTAAAGAGTGGCGGAAGTGACTACCCAATAAATATTTTACAAAAAGCAGGCGTAGATATGACTACACCAGCACCACTTCAAGCAACTATAGATAGATTCAATGAATTATTAGATATGTTGGAGAAAGAAATATAAAATATGAATAAATTTGAAAAAACTTTTTTTGAAATATTAATAAATAAGCATAAATTTTATATTAAGAGCTTTACAAGCAGTTCTTATAATAAAGAAATCTGGGTAGCAATATCAGAAGGTAAGAATAGCATTTATGCTGTAATTGCAGCAGATGAAAAAACGGGAAGTACTTTATATTATGAAGCAGAAGAGTATTTAAGGTCAATATATGATAAACCAATATTACTAAATGCTTTGATACTTACTGAAAATTATGAAGGGATTTCTTATGACGATTTAAATAAATTAGTTTTTTCAATAAAGGAAAGGAAAGTAGTTTACAGCTCTGAGGGTTGTAAACTACTTATTCCTATATTGGAGGAAATTTATCACCAGGAATATGTTAAAAAGCAGACGAAAAAAAATAGTACTTTAACCAATATAATTATCGCCATTAATATTGCGGCATTTTTATTAAGTGCTTATTTGTCGGGAAATATAGTAGATATTGATACTTACACCTTAGTTATTTTAGGGGCAAAGGTTAATGAATTGATAAATCATGGGCAGATCTGGCGACTTATTACTTGTGCATTTCTTCATGGAGGATTAATGCATATAGTATTTAATATGTATGCATTAAAAATAATGGGTTCAGATTTAGAATATGTATATGGCAAAGTAAAATATTTATTAATTTATTTTGGTTCAGCATTAACAGCTAGTATATTCAGTTATGTATTTGGACCAAATACTGTTTCAGTAGGAGCTTCAGGAGCTATATTTGGAATGTTGGGAGCAATGCTTGTATTTGGGATTAAAAATAGAAAAAGAATCGGTAAAGGATATGCATTTAATCTTCTGCAAGTAATAGTGCTGAACGTTCTTATAGGAATAACTATGAGCAATATAGATAATTCGGCTCATATGGGGGGATTTATTGCAGGAGCAGCTCTGGCAGCTTTATTAGGTGAAAGGAGAAAAAACAATGAAATTAAAAGATAATAGACCTTTAGTTTTTATGTTTGGGTATACTATTTTATCAGCTATTACCATACTTATTGATTGTTTTAATGGAGGCAGCAAGCTTTTTAGGGCAGTTTTAGCCTTAGTTACAATGTGGTTTATGTTCTGGGTATATAAGAAGACATTTTTGAAAAAATCAGAAGTAATATTTTATCCTATGTTCTTATTTATATTTTTTGCAATGTATATGGGAAAGATATTTGATTGGTATGAGAGAATATCTAGCTACGATAAAATACTTCATTTGTTATCAGGGATAATAATTGCACTTTTAGGATTTATGATATTTCTAAATTTAAATCATGGAAAATTTCAAGGAGATTTTCATCCACTATTTGCTATGATTTTTTCAATATTTTTTGCTATGGCAGTAGCAGGAGGTTGGGAAATATGGGAGTTCACTACAGATCAGCTCTTTGGATTTGCTTCTCAGAATAATAGCCTTTTTGACACAATGATGGATATTATATGTGGAACTGTTATGGGGATAATAACTAATATTCCAATATATCTGCAGGCTAAAGGAAAAAAAGTATATTTTGTGGATAAAATAATTAAAGAAATGAATAAGTAATATATTTTTTATTTAATTTGTTTTGATAGTGTAAAGTTTGCTATGAAAAAATATGCTATTGCCTATTTTTGAAAAGTAACACAAAAAAGCTATTTAATA
>CAKVNP010000293.1 GCA_934777095.1 uncultured Clostridium sp.
AAAGCCAGAAGAAACAGTAGTAAGTACTCTATTATTAAGAAGCATGATGCAGGCTAGATATTCACCAGAATGTTCAGGACATTTTGGGCTTGCAGCTAAATATTATTGCCACTTTACATCTCCAATAAGAAGATATCCTGATTTACAGATTCATAGAATTATTAAGGAAAACTTAAATGGAAAGATAAATGACAAACGAAGAGATAGACTTGCTGTGATAGTTGATGAAGCTGCGAAACAGTCATCAGAAATGGAAAGGCTTGCCGAAGATGCTGAAAGAGAAGTAGATGATCTAAAGAAAGCTGAATATATGATGGATAGAATAGGTGAGGAGTATGATGGAATAATTTCTTCAGTAACTTCCTTTGGTATATTTGTAGAATTACCAAATACTATAGAAGGATTAGTTCATATAACAGACTTAGATGATGACTATTATGTATATGATGAAGCTCATCTAATGCTGATAGGTGAAAGAACTAAGAATGTATATAGATTAGGAGATTCCGTAAAGGTTAAATGTAGCAGAGTAGATATCGATAACAGAGAAATATTCTTTGATATATTAAATACAGAAGAAGATAGGGAAGAAATAGTCCCAAGTGAAAGAACTGCTTCAATTATTGCAGAAGTGAAAAAGGAATTCGGCGTTAAGGATACAGCAGAAAACACTACTGAAGACGAAGACATGTAGTTAATTATGAATTATGAGTGATGAACTTGAATAAATGGTGAATTATGAGTGATGAATGATGAATTGTGGAATAAACTCCTTAAAGGGGAGTTTAGAAAATATAATTATAAAAACTCTGTGAGTTTTATCATTAATTCATCATTCTTAATTCATAATTCATAATTAAAATTTACTCAATATTAATTTATTGAGTAAATTTTAGGTAGTTGTTATAATAAAAGAAAAAAGTACGTAATAAATAAAGTGGGTGGATTTAGTGGCAAGAGTTAAAAATAAGAATAATTTAGCTGAAAATAGAAAAGCTCGTCATGATTATTTTGTTGAGGAAACAATGGAAGCTGGTATTGCATTAGTAGGAACAGAAGTAAAATCTATTAGAGCTGGTAAATGTAATTTAAAAGATTGTTATGCAGATGTAAGAAATGGTGAAGTATTTATTTACAACATGCATATTAGTCCTTATGAACAAGGTAATATCTTTAATGTTGATCCATTAAGGGAGAGAAAGTTGCTTTTGCATAAAGAGCAGATAGCTAGATTTAATGGGTTAATAGCAAGAGAAGGATATACCTTAATTCCTTTATCTCTATATTTAAAAGAAGGAAAAGTGAAAGTTGCTTTAGGATTATGTAGAGGTAAAAAGAATTATGATAAGAGAGACTCTATGTTAGAAAAAGCTCATAAGAGAGATATGGAAAGAGCACTTAAAGAGAGAAATAGATAAGAAAGTATAAAGCAGGTGTATTAGAAATAGTTATTTTAAATACACCTGCTTTTTATTATTAAATCACCAAAAATAAAACTAGGTATATTATAAAATATAGGACTAGTTAAGATACTTATGTGGAATTACGAGTGTAGGGGGTGTTTCATATATCCCATAATAAATATAACAGTGATAATGATACTGAAAAAGATGAAATTGAGTATTCTGATGAAACAATTAATAGGTATAATAATCATACATTACAAGATTTACAAGATATAGATTTATTGCAAGTGCAATGGAAAGCACAATTAATGTTAGTACTAGGATATTTATTTGAATATACAGCTTCAATTCAAGGGATAAATATATTGCAATCAAGAATTGAGAGAAGAAATGAAATTTTTCAAGCTGGTGAATATGATGAAAAAGAAGAAAGTGAGTTAATTAATGAAATAGGGGAAGAATTTGAAGCTATAGGTATTAATGCAGATGCTACAGCTGTATTAGCAGCCCAATTAGAATTGTTCGGACAGACTATATTAACTAATATTTATTGGACAAAATATCAAAGATTATCACAGAATGTAGATATACAAGATTTTTTAGTAACTAAAACAGCAAATAGAGAAATACTTATTGGAGCAATATTTGAAGAAATAGCATATGTTTTTAATTTAATAGGGGTAAGTACATTGTATCAATTAAATAATATAGATAATGCAAATGATGTGGATGATGAATAGTAAATGTATTAAAATGGATATTGACAAAAATAGTAAGTGTTAATATAATGATAATAATTAATAGTAAGCATAACTAAAACTTATAGTACAAAATCTATATTTTGGAGTATAAGATTATAAAAGCTGTGATAAGAACTAGTAGTATTTAGTAAGCCAAACAGAAAGTTACCGGGTGATGAGAGGTGCGTGGAAGACTTTATATGAATACATCTTTGAGCTTCACACTGAACAGAAAAGATTGCATATTTTTCTTAAGTAGGATGTGACGGATACCTGCACACGTTATAGTGCTAGAGTATAACCTATTTAATAATAGAGTACTTGAAGAGGTAAGCAATGCGAATTGTTTATAAACTAAGGTGGTAACGCGAGATATATATCCTCGTCCTTATTAGTTTTTGATTTAACCAAAAACTAATAAGGACGAGGATTTTTTAGCTTTTGGAAATCTTATAGAACTTGCTTGTATTAAAATAATAATATAGGAAGTGTAAAAAATGAAAAAAACTATTAATGAACAAATTAGGATTATTACTAAGGGAGTAGACTCAATTGTAAATGAGGACGAATTACGAAAGAAACTTGTAAAGTCAGCAAATGATAATAAACCTTTAATTATCAAATTAGGTTTAGATCCAAGTGCACCAGACATTCATTTAGGGCATGCTGTTGTTTTAAGAAAAATTAAGCAACTGCAGGATTTAGGTCATAAAGCAGTAATAATAATTGGTGATTTTACAGGTAAGATAGGAGATCCAACAGGTAAAGCCAAAGGAAGAAAAGCGTTAAGCGATGAGGAAGTAAAGAAAAATGCGGAAACTTACAAAGCGCAGATTTTTAAAATTTTAGATCAAGAAAAGACTGAAGTTAGATTTAATAGTGAATGGCTTGGACAATTAAAGTTTGATGAGGTGTTAAAATTAGCTTCAACTACTACAGTAGCTAGAATGTTGGAGAGAGATGATTTTCAAAAGAGATTTAAAAATAATGTGCCAATAGGAATACATGAATTTTTCTACCCACTAATGCAAGCGTTTGATTCAGTGGCTATTAATGCAGATATTGAGCTTGGGGGGACAGATCAGACCTTTAATATATTAATGGGAAGAACGCTGCAAAAAACAATGGGCCAAGAACAGCAAGCTGCAATGTTTATGCCTATACTGGAAGGGTTAGATGGCGTTGAAAAGATGAGTAAGAGTCTAGGAAACTACATTGGAGTAAATGAAGAAGCTAAAGTAATGTTTAAAAAAGTAATGGAAGTTCCTGATAATTTAATTATTAAATACTTTGAACTGGCTACAGATGAACACCCTGATACTATAGATAAGATTAAGGAACAATTGGCTCAAGGTAAAAATCCAAGAGATGTAAAATTTGAATTAGCTAAGATAATTACAGGATTATACCATACAGAAGAGGAACTTATAGGAGCAATTGAATTTTATGAGAAAGCTTTTAGTAAGAAAGCAATTCCAGATGATATACCAGTTATGGAAGTTGAAGAGTTAAAAACTATTTTAGAATTATCTCCTATTCTTGTAATCAAGGGAGTGGTACCTAGCAATAAAGAATTTAGAAGGCTTATTGAACAGGGCGGTGTTCAGTTAAATGGTGAAAAGCTAGGTAAAGAAAGTGTTAATATTATGCTACAAGAGGGAGACGTATCAAAGAT
>CAKVNP010000294.1 GCA_934777095.1 uncultured Clostridium sp.
CATCAATTCATCATTCATCATTCATAATTCATAATTAATTTAGTATCTGTTCATTAATGTATCACCATCATTTTTTATAGCGTCATTATCGAAGTATTGGTAGTAATAACATTTAATTTTACCATTATAAAGTTTTCTGTTTTTAGTAGCTTTTCTGCCAAAAGGTCTTTCAAATCCTTCAAAAGAAGTTAAAATGTTAAAGTCCCATTTTTCAAGTTTTCTCTTATTACCGCCCATATATCTGTAAAGTGTTTCAACTTCGCTCTTTTCTCCAAGTCTTTCACCATATGGAGGATTTGTTATTATAAATCCACGAGCTTCTCCTGCTGAGAATTCTTTAAAGTCTCTTCTTTGGAATTCAATGTAATTAGCAACGCCTACTTTTTGAGCATTGCTTTTTGCTGTTCTTAGTATTCTTCCATCTATATCATAACCTATAAGCTTAATATCTTTTTTCTTTATTGATCTTTCTGCACCTTCTTTAACTTGTTCAAAAACTTCTGAACCAATTGTTGGCCAAGTTTCTGCTACGAAGTTTCTGCAAAGACCTGGTGCAATATTCTGCATAATCATTGCTGCTTCAATTAGGATAGTTCCTGAACCACAAAATGGATCAATTAATACGTATTCTTCTTTCCATCTCGAAGTTAAGGCTAAAGCTGCTGCTAAAGTTTCTTTTAATGGTGCAGCTCCTGCTTCTTCCCTATAGCCTCTTTTATGTAAACCAACACCACTAGTATCGATAGATAATGTTACTTTATCTTTTAAGATAGCTACTTGAATTTTGTAAACAGGACCATCTTCTGAGAAATGTGTAACACCATAGCTTTCACTCATACTTGTTACAATTGCTTTTTTAACAATAGATTGACAGTCTGGTACGCTATGTAATGTTGAATTTACTGATTTTCCAATAACATGCATAACGCCATCTACAGGAATTATCTCGCTCCAGTTAACTTTTTTTGTTCCTTGGAATAGTTCTTCAAAAGTTCTAGCTTCAAATTCAGCCATTTTAATATATATTCTATCAGCAGTTCTTAAATGAACATTAGCAATAGCTATATCCATTTCATCTCCGACGAATTCAACTTTACCGTTTTCAACCTTTAAGTCTTCATAACCTAAAGCTTTTAATTCTCTTGATGTTATACCTTCTAAACCAAAAGTACTAGTTGCAATTATATTATATTCCATCTTTTTCTCCTCTTATGATTCGTATATTTTAACCCATTCATTGCCGTCTATTTCATTTATTTCTACAGCAACAATTTCTGATTTTGATGTAGGTATGTTCTTTCCAACATAATCCGCTCTAATTGGCAGCTCCTTGTGTCCTCTATCAATTAATACTGCAAGCTGAATCCCTTGTGGTCTTCCTGTATCTATTATTGCATCTATAGCAGCTCTCACAGTTCTACAAGTATAAAGTACATCATCAACTAAGATTACTTTCTTACCTTTTACTTCTACACCTAAATCTACACCATTTACATTAGGCGTATCTTCTATTTCTGATATATCATCTCTATATAATGATATATCAACATAACCAACAGGCAGCTTAACTCCTTCAATATGTTCTATATTTTCAGCAATTCTTTGAGCTAAAGGATATCCCCTTCTTTTAATGCCGATTAGTACAATATCTTCAACACCTTTATTTTTTTCAATTATTTCATGTGATATTCTAATTAAAGTTCTTTTAATAGCTTTTTCGTCTAATAAATTAGCTTTTAATTTCATCTCTATTCTCCTCTCAATTTATTTAACAGCTCTGCAAAATATTCTGGAAGTTCTGAGGTAAACTCCATATATTCCTTTGTTCTTGGATGAATAAAACCTAAAGTTTTAGCATGAAGAGCCTGCCCTTGAATATTTATCTTAGGTCTTTTGCTTCCATATACTAAATCACCTACTAAAGGATGTCCTATCGATGACATATGAACCCTTATTTGATGTGTCCTCCCTGTTTCTAAAGTACATTTAACTAAAGATACACCTTTATTATATTGCTCTAGTACATTATAATGTGTTACAGCCCTTCTTCCATCTTCAACTATAGCCATTTTTATTCTCTCTTTTTTATGTCTTCCTAACGGTTTATCAATAGTTCCTTCCATTTTAGAAAACTTACCTTCTACTAAAGCATAGTATTCTCTTTTAATAGAGTGCTCCTTAAATTGCGCTGCTAAAAAATTATGTGCTTCATCATTTTTAGCTATCACAAGTATTCCTGAGGTATCCTTATCTATTCGATGAACTATTCCAGGTCTGATTACTCCATTTATCCCTGACAAATCTTTACAATGATATAACAAAGCATTTACTAAAGTACCAGTGTAATTTCCCGGTGCAGGATGCACAACCATACCTTTTTCTTTATTTACTACTATAACGTCTTCATCCTCATATACAATATTAATAGCAATTTTTTCAGCCTTTACATCAAGTTCGATTGGTTCTGGAAGTGTAACTTCTATCACATCACCCTTTTTAAGCTTATAATTGCTCTTAATGGCCTTTCCGTTAATTAATACCTTCTCATCATCAATTAATCCTTGAAGGAATGATCTTGATTTACCTTCAATCATCATAGATAAATACTTATCTATTCTTAAGTTTATAAATTCTTCTTCTATGTTAAAAACAAATTCTTCCATTTAATATCTAACTCCGCAATAATTTAATTCTCAAAACATTATAATATATCTGGAGATGTTACTCAATAGTATTATTGAATAATACTTTTATTTTAAAGAAAAAGAGACCTTACGGTCTCTTAATTTTAGTTATTTGCAAAGAAACTTTTAATTTCTTTCATATCATCGTGTGAATCTTGTTCTTTAACTAAGCTTTCCACTTTATCCTCTGATATATGTATATCTTTTGAATTAAGCTCTAGCTCTTCGATAGTTTCTGATACATTATAGTTCTTAGTTAAATCTTTTTCTAGTTCATCAAATGTTTGTAATTGAGTATTCATGAATCCTCTGAATTTAGCTCTGAACTTAATAAATTCAGCTTTAACCTTTTCATACTCATCATTTATGCCAATTACTTCACCATGTGCTTTATCTAATATTTTCTGAGCTGCTTCATTAGCATTCTTCATTATTAAATCAGCTTGTTGTTCTGAACTAGTTTTTGCTTGGTCTGCTGCATCTTGTGCAAGCAATAAAGTATTTTGAATTGTATCCTCTAACTTTTCATAGTGTTCGATTTTTTCTTTCATTCTGCTTAAGCTGTCTTTTAATCTTGAGTTTTCCTTAAATAGCTCTTCATAGTTATCAGCTATTTCATCCATAAACTCTTCTACTTCTTCAGTTGAATATCCTCTTAATACTTTTTTAAACTCTTTATTTTTTACGTCCATTGGAGTTAATTTCATTACACTTCACCTCTACTAAATATATCTTTTCACACTAACTTTTACTTTTCCTGATTTAGTACTTCCCGTTACCTGTCCAATAATAAATTTGCCAACACCACTTATTGTAACAATATCACCTTCATTAATTTCTAAGCTCTTATCCCTTACTTTACTGTAATTTACAAGTGCTTTGCCGCTATCTATTATATCTAATGCCTTGCTCCTAGATATATTGGATAACTTAGCAATAAAATTATCTAATCTTTCAGATGATACATTAATAGTTAATTCTTCAAATTTACTACTAGGTACTTCTTCAGCAGTTACTTCTTCAGCATAAACTGGCGCCTTACCAACATTAGTAAACGACGCAGCTACATAAACCGCTAATTCTTATACAATAGGAACTATTGCATAGTTATCAAC
>CAKVNP010000295.1 GCA_934777095.1 uncultured Clostridium sp.
TCTTTTTCCTCATACAATTTAAATCCACAGAGTTTTAGAACATTTTGTGAAGGTAGGTTATCTACTTCTGTTTCTGCTATTACGCTTTTAACAGATTCCTGTTCCAATGCCCAAATGCACATTGCTTTTACTGCTTCTGTAATATATCCGTTATGCTCAAATTCTTTTCCTAAACCATAACCAATTTCTACTTCACCATTCTCGTTCGGCACAGTTTTAAAATCAGCTGAACCTACTATTACATTATCTTTTTTCCTTTTAAAAACGAAAAAGCTGTGCCAAAAATAATTATCCGGATCATTTTTAGCTATTTCATATTGCTTTTTAAGCATTTCGAGAATAAACCCTTCAAGCGGTTCTCCTCTATAAATACAATTTAATTCTTTTTCAAAAGCTTGAATATCTTCTATCCATAATCTTAATTGTTCAATACTTAATAGCACTAGTTCTAAACGTTCAGTTTCTATGATCAATTTATCGCCTCCAACATATAATTACAAAAATCTCTTGCAAGGTCTTTATTAAATTCTTCTTCTTTTACAGACTTATAGCATTTTAATGCTTTTGCAATCAATGATAAATACTTTTCAGGCATAGTGTACATAGCCCATAAGCCACCCTGTTCCTTAGACAAGATCAGACCATCTCTTTTATAGGCAAGTACACGGCATAAATTCAAGATAGTATAAACAGGATCTTTACTTACATTATCTACTGCATAATCAACATCTGACATAATACTCGCTAAATAATTTTCCTTAGGCACAACTCCAAAAACCTCTTCAATAGGTTCACCAACAAGAGTGACTCCTACATTTTTTATAACTGTAAAATGAGCTGCTAAATCTTCATCAGTACCATGCCTATCTCTGCAGTAAGTATGCAAATCCTTTAAACATTTTTCCTGATGGGCTATAGAATAATGTAATTCAAAAGGAGTTGGATAAATAAAATTATCGCATACTTCTTTTAATACTACGCTCATTTCATAACCTTTTTCAGGACTATCAGCTGATAAGTTAAGCAATACTTTAATTAATGCTTCTTTCTCCTCTAAAGCTGGAGCTTTATTTACAACCACTATAAAATCAAGATCACTTTTATATGGATTAAAACAGCCAAAAGCTAGTGACCCATGAATATATATCCCCACTAAATTTTCTTTTAGTAATTTACTATATTCTTCTGCTATTGTTAAAAGAGTTTTTTGATATATAATAGGTATTTCCTCTAACATCTTGATATTCCTCTCTTAATAAATTTATTTAATTCTTTTACAATACTCTATCTCATCTTCGTTTCTACTCACTTCTAAATAGCCAAACTTTTCATACAAATGCTGATTACCAACACTGAATACAGGTGTAGATAAATACCATTCTCTTATATTCGGATAAGCATTCTCTACTAATTGCAGCACTTTATACCCCAAACCATTTCCTTGATACTTTGGACTAATTACAAAATCCTCAAATCTCATTTTTCCTCTTCTAAGGGAATCAGAAAAAAACCGCCAATTATCTCTTCATTTAATATAATTTTATAAGCTATTAAATTATTAATTATGTCAATTTCAGATTCTACTTTATCATACCCCGGCGACCCACCATTACGTCCAAGATAAGTATTAATTTCTTTATTAAATGCAGCAATCTTAATTTCTGTTATTTTCTCTGCATCTTCTAACTTGGCTCTCTCTATACTTACCATCCTAACCTCCATATTAAACATCAGCAGCCATAAAAACTAATGAATCATGTATTTTAAAGCCATTGCTTTCATAAAACTTTACACTTGGATATCCCTTTTCAGTATTTAAGGCAAGAAAAGATATTTTTTCATTTTCTTTCTTTAATTCTTCTCTTATAAAATTCATCATTTTACTGCCAACTCCCTGTCTTTGGTATGATGGATGTACACTAAATTCATCTATCCATAATTCTTTAAAATCTAAATATGTCATAATACGTCCACAAAGCATTGACACAACTCTATCTCCATCATAAGCAACGTACCCTCTTGAAACCCTTGCTGACATCATTTCATCAATTCTAGTATAAGCCTGCTGAAAAGTCCAATTTTCATTCCATGGTTCTTCTTTAAATGCTTCCATCAGCTCATAAGCACATTTTTCAAAATCTTCTTTTCCCATTTTTTTAAATACTAATTCCATATTTCGTCCCTCATTTTTATCTCTATTATTTTAATTATTTAATTTTAAAAGAAGAATTCCCTCTCCAATACTATATTTTTCACTTCATCTATAGGGTAAGCAATTCTCCTATTTTCTAATATCAATTCCCCTTCAATAAAATCTAGAATCCCATAAGATAATCTTTCATCTCCATCTAAGGGATTACCAATACTTCCTACATTAAAAATTCTTTTTCCATTATAATCACCTATAAATACTGTATGTGAATGTCCGGTTAAAACAACATCTTCCTCTACACCTTCCATGGCATATTCAATATCCTTTTTAGGAACACTTTCATCAATTGCTTCTACTATAGACTTAGGTGTTCCATGAACAACAAGAATACTAAAATCATTTACTTTGATAACTTGTTGTTCTGGCAAATCTCTAAGAAATTTTCTTTGATCTTCACTTAATCTTTCCATTGCATATTTATAATATAAATACTTTTCTTGACCTTCTTCATCAATACGAGTTTCATTACCATAAACTTCTTCTAACCATAAATCAGTATTTCCTTTAACCCATGCGAGTATTTCCAAACCACTATTTTGTAATATTTCTAATGATTCAGTAGGCATTGGTCCTTTTAGAACAACATCCCCCAAAATAATTACTTTATTTATCCCTAATTTTCTCAAATCATCTATTGCATATTTTAGGGCAAGAGCATTACCATGTATGTCTGATAACACTGCCACTTTTATACTCTCTCTCATAATTTTCCTCTCTTTATTAGCTATAATTATCCTCTACATTTATTATTTGAAGTAATTCTGTCAACTTAGAAATAGTAAAATCTGCAATTTTGCTACTCTCTAAAGTTTTATTACTATTGTTTAACCATACCCCTATCATTCCAAGTTCTTTAGCAGGTTTAATATCACTGTTTAAATTATCACCAACCATAATAGCCTCTTCAGGTAAAATCATCATTTTATTTATTGCCTCATCAAATATTTTTCTATGCGGTTTTCCATAGCTTAATGAATAACTAAAAGTAAAAGAATCTATTAATTCATATATACCTGCCTTTTTAAAACACTCTTCCATAACTTCGTCATAATAGCACGTATTAGATTTTACTCCTATCTTGTAACCTTTATCTTTTATTGCTTTTAATGTTCCATATAAATCATTCTCAAAAGAAACCTGTCTTCTATACTCTGTATAAAATATATTTATTGCTTCTATACATTCACTCAACTGTAATTCTACATTAAATCTCTTCATAAATTTATTTAAAAACTCTTCAATAGGATACTCTTTATATGTTCTTTTTCTATCCTCAATAGAATCCATCCAGTTATTAAAAAAATTATTCTCTACTTCATCCAATGAAATTCTTTCATCAAATTTCTTTAAATATTCCGTTAAATAGATTAACCCCTTCTTATCTTTCTCTTCATCAGTTTCTCCATGATGAAAATGTAATAGTGTATTCCCCATATCAAAAAATACAACTTTTATATCTCTCATAAAATCACCTTTATCTTCTTATTCATAGATATTCAAAATATACGATTTACCGTTAGGAGCTTGTCCGCACTCCTCAAATCCTAATCCTTTAAATAATTTTTGTGAAGGTATATTA
>CAKVNP010000296.1 GCA_934777095.1 uncultured Clostridium sp.
TGGACCAGAACCAGAAGCAGCACCTATTGAAGAGCAGGGGCTTGGCTGGAAAAGTACTTTTGGAACTGGAAATGGAAAATATACCATAAGCAGTGGTATTGAGGGTGCATGGAAAGCTAATCCAACAAAATGGACAATGGGATACTTAAAAACATTATTTAAATATGATTGGGAGTTAGTAAAAAGCCCTGCAGGTGCATATCAATGGCTGGCTATAAATGTAGAGCCAGAAGATATGGTAATTGATGCCCATGAGCCAGGAAAGAAACATAGGCCGATGATGACAACAGCTGATTTAGGAATTCGTTATGACCCAATTTATCAAAAAATTGCCTTGAATTATTTAAAAAATCCGGACAAATTTGCTACTGATTTTGCACGAGCATGGTTTAAATTGACTCGTAGGGATATGGGACCAATAACAAGGTATCTTGGACCAGAAGTACCAGCGGAGGAATTTATCTGGCAGGATCCAGTACCATCAGTAAATCATAAGTTAATTAATAAAAAAGATATTGAACATATTAAGAAAGTTATCTTAAACTCTGAATTATCAATTTCAGAGCTAGTCAAGACTGCCAGGGCTTCTGCATCTACTTTCCGAGGGTCAGATAAGAGAGGTGGCGCAAATGGAGCTAGAATACGCCTTGCACCACAAAATTATTGGGAAGTTAATGAACAGGCTCAGCTTAATAGAGTTTTAAATACTCTTGAAAATATAAAAGAAAAGTTTAATAATTCACATTCAAAGGGAAAGAAGATTTCTTTAGCAGATATTATTGTACTAGGTGGATGTGCTGGTATTGAACAAGCTGCAAGAAATGCAGGTTATAGCATTAGTGTACCTTTTACACCAGGAAGAACTGATGCAGCTCAAGAACAGACAGATATTAAATCATTTGCAGCACTGATGGGTTTAGAAATTATGTTAAAGAAAAATATTCAGCAAATCCAGAAGATATGCTAGTTGATAAAGCGCAATTATTAACTTTGACTGCTCCTGAAATGACAGTTTTAATTGGAGGTTTACGCGTACTTGATGCTAATTATAAAAATTCAAAGGATGGCGTATTTACTAATAGAACAGAATGTTTAACAAATGACTTCTTTGTAAATCTACTTGATATAAACACTATCTGGCAGCCAATTTCTAAAGAGGGAGAAAGATTTAAAGGGTGCGATAGAGAAACAGGTGAATTAAAGTGGACAGCAACAAGAGTTGATCTTATTTTTGGTTCAAATTCAGAGCTGCGGGCAATTTCTGAGGTATACGCAGGTGATGGTAATGAAGAGAAATTTATTCAAGATTTTGTGTCTGCCTGGAATAAGGTAATGAATGCAGATAGATTTGATATTAATAGATAAAAAAAGAGTTAAAAATTTATGGTAAAACAATTAAAATATATTTCGAAATTAAATTTAGAAAAAGAACGAGGAAAGTCCCGTTCTTTTTTATCTTTAGTCGATAAATTGTTATTTTAAAAAATATGGTAATATATAAGAAGAAATAGATTGAGTTTAAAGTAAGGTGAGTTAATGAAAATAAAAATATATGGGATTGATTATAGGCTATATTTTTTATGGATAATTATAAGAAAAAATGAAACAAATGATTAAATTAAATCCAGGCGCTTGTGGAAGAAAGAGATTTTCATTGCCTCTAACTATTGCAATAGTGGAAATAAATTTAGACCAAATAGAGATAAATAAGATAGATTTAGAATAACAAAGGTAAAAGTATGGTTGATTTTTCAAAAAAAACAGCTAAAATAATAAGAAAACTAATGAAATAAATTATAGGAGTAAAGCATTTAGCTTTAATGTAAGAGAGATGGATAAAATTTATGTATCGCAGCTTTTTTCTGATGAGGAAGTTAGTGAGTTATTAAGTAAAAGAAAAATCGGTCTTGAAATTATCGATTTTGGAATAGGGATGGTTTTAGATAAAGAGGATAATGGTTTAGGTGATTATTTAAATCGAATGGGAGATAAAATAGCTGGTAAATCATTATCATTGCATGGTCCATTTTTAGACTTAAATCCTGCAAGTTTTGATTCTTTGGTCCTAGAAGCCACTAAAAAAAGATATAATCAAGTATATTCAATAGCAAAGAAACTAGGAGCAGATCGAATAGTATTTCATTCCTGCTATTTAGAAAATATTTATTATAAGGATGCTTATGTAAGTAATTCAATAAAGTTTTGGAAGGAATTTTTAGCTGATAAGGATGATTCTATTGAAATACATATTGAAAATGTATATGAATCAGAAATGGATCACTTAATTGAAATTATTGACGGTGTAGGAAATAAAAAATTATCAATATGTCTGGATATTGGACATGTGAATTGCTATTCAAAGTATCCACCAGAAGAGTGGATTGAAAAGTTAGGCTGTAGGATAGGTCATTTTCATCTTAATAATAATGATGGAATTAGGGACAGCCATCAAGGATTAAGAAATGGCAGTTTAAATATTGATAATATATTAAAAGTAATAAAAAAACATTGTGATAATTCATCAATGACTTTTGAAATTAGTGATTTTTCACAGTTAGATGAATCAATTGAAGTTTTAAATAGATTTTTTGATTATAAAATATAATTTATATTTAATTAGGAGCTAATTCTATATATTTTGAATTAGCCCTTTATTTTTTTCTAAAAAAGGTATTAAAAGTAGTTTTGCTATTATAAATGAGGAAAATAGAAGCTTACAAAAATTTATCTTGACTTTATACTTAGTATAAACTTTATACTTGTTGAAGAATGAAAAGTTAGGTAAGAAGAGTCACGATGACCAAGAAATTTTTAGAGTATGCAGTGCCTTCGGCGCTGGCGATGTTTGTATCATCATTATATACAATTATTGATGGAATTTTTGTTGGACAAGGTGTTGGCGATAATGCCTTGGCTGCAGTTACCATAGTTATGCCACTTACTATAATGTTATTTGGGATAGCTACGATGTTTGCTGTAGGTGGAGGAGCTCTTGTTTCAAAAAATTTTGGTGCAGGAGAAGATGAGGAAGGAATAAATGTATTTAGACAGGTATTTAAATTTCTTTTAATGATAAGTGTAGGAATAAGCATTGTACTTGCAGTTTTTTCAAATACTATTGTAGGACTTTTAGGTGCAACAGAAGCTATTAAGCCTTTGGCAAGTGAGTATTTAAGATTCTATGCTCTTTTCTGTATACCAAATCTAATAGGAATAGCATTGAATAGTTTTGTTAGAAATGATAACAGACCAAAACTTGCTATGGCAGCTACAATTTTAGGAGCAATAACTAATATAGTACTTGATTACGTATTTATTTTCCCATTTGGGATGGGAATAAAGGGGGCAGCTATTGCAACAGGACTTGGACAGCTGGTAACAGTAGCAGTAGTAATTCCTCATTTTATAATGAAAAAAGGCAGATTAAGCTTTGGAAATGCAGCTTTGAATAAAAATGTGATAATGGAATTTACTAGTGTAGGACTTCCTTCATTTTTTGCAGAAGCAGCGTTTTCTATTATTGTGTTTGTACAGAATATAGCTATAGTAAATCTTTTAGGTGAAAATGGATTAGCTGCCTATAGTATAATAAATTATATTACTACAAATATATATATGGTGCTTTTAGGATTAACTTTTGGTGCGCAGCCATTGATAAGTTTCAATTTTGGAGCAAAGAACAGTAAGAATATGCTGGAAGTTTATCGAATTTCCAATATTGCTTCAATAATAATAAATATTATATTTACTTTAGGATGTTTTGTATTTGGCAGGACATTGAT
>CAKVNP010000297.1 GCA_934777095.1 uncultured Clostridium sp.
AGGTCATATATTATTGATATTTTTTACCGCTTCTCTTAATATATTTTTTAGCAAAAATAAAAAAACTCCTCACCAAGTTTTAGTGTTGCATAACACTAAAAATTTCAATGCATAAAACAGGTACATTTTGAACAACCTTTAATTTATAAAATTGGAGGTTGTTTTTGTTATGAAGAAGTTAGCTAATAGAAGCATTTTTAGAAAAATAATTAAAATGATTGATGGAAATATAGGAAGAAATTTAAGAAAGTCGAATAATACATATAAATATTCAAAAGTCTATACAGGTCGAGATCATATTTTATCAATGTTATTCTTACAATTTTCAAACTGCAGTGGATTACGTGATATTGATTGTAAGTATGGAACTTCAAAAAAAGTAGCTAAAGAGTTTAAGATACCTACTTATTCACAACTATCTAGGCTAAATAAGAATAAACCGGTTGATTTATTTAGAGATATATTTTACGACCTGCTTGCTAAAGCAGAAAGAGAAATAAAATCACCTGTAAAAATTAAAGCTTTAAATGATATTAAAATTATAGATTCATCTGTAATAAATATAGGTAAAGGTTTAGCTCCAGAATTATATTATGAAGATGAGAAATCAGCAATAAGATTGAGTACACTATTTTCTTATGGAACTAAACTTCCACTTAGAATGACAGTTGTTCCTGGGAAGATTGGAGAACGTTCATGTATTGATAATTATACAAATGATAAAAATGCTGTATATTTATTTGATAAAGGATACTCAAAATATTCATGGTATGATGAAATGTGTGAGAATAATATAAGATTTGTAACCCGCCAGCACAAAAGTGCTGTTACGGAGGAGTATATCTGCACTTATACAGGTATAGATAATTTATATGATTATGTTGTTACAATGGGCACGGATTATAGTAAGAATAAGACTAAATATAAATATAGAGAGATTTTATATTTTGAACCGGATTCTGACGATGAATTTCGGTTAGTCACAAACGTGTTCGACCTACCAGCTCAAGAAATAATTTCTCTCTATAAAAAACGTTGGGATATTGAATTATTCTTTAAATGGATCAAACAACATCTCAGCATTAAGAGATGGATAGGTCGAAACCTTAATTCAGTATCCGTACAAATATATTCTGCACTAATTGTTTATATTTTATTATTAATAATTAAAAATAGATTTAATTTAACAGATACGTTATTTAATATTTTAAGGATAATACGTGGAAACTTACTAGAAACATATGCCTTAAAGAATATTTTTCTAGAGCGATAGGCTAACTGAATAAAAAAATACCGAAATTTATATATAGGCTATTTGCGCCCAAATTTATTTAATAAATTTGGTAATAAACCCATATTCCTATATAAAATGAGACTCCATTCCATATTAATTTCCATGGAATGGAGTTTTAAAAAATATACTAGTTTTTTTCAGTGTCTACTCAACACCAAAATCACTAAAGAGGAATTTGAAACTTGTCAAGAAAAGTACACAACTTAAACAGAGAATTTTATATTAAATATATTGCTCCCAATATTCATTAGGAGTAATATACCCAAGGGATGAGTGCAATCTATCCGAATTATAGTAAAACTCAACATGCTTTATTAATTTAAGTTTTGCTTTTTCGTACGGTAGCTTTGCTAACTCGTCCCCTATTTCATGTTTTATTGTTTTCCAAAACGATTCAATCGGTTGATTATCATTTGGAGTTCCTGGTCTAGACATACTAGATCTCATATTAAAATTATCAAGAAGTTTTTTAGTTTTGTTAGCAGTGTATTGGCTACCGCGATCGGAATGAAATATAATTCCTTTCTCAGGTAAAAATCTATTGTAAGCCATTTCTATTGTCTCATGCACTAATTCTTGCCTCATGTTATTACCTACATGGATTCCAACAATCTTTTTACTAGCAACATCAATTATTCCGCTTGCATAAAACTTACCTTTATAGCACTTGAATTCAGATAAATCAGCACTCCATATTGTATTTGGTTTAATATCTTTATAATCAAAACTTTTTCTTATTTCTCTAAAAAGATTTTCACTTACATATTCTGCTGGAGTTTTCTTAGGTTTGCTACTACGTTTTTTTCTACCGCCCTTGGATACAAGGCCGTTTTCACGCATTATTCTAGCAACCTTACATTCTGATATAAATACTCCACATCTTTCTAGTTCTTTTTTAATTCTGATTCGACCATAATTTTTTTTATGCTTATTAAAACAGCTAATAACCTGCTGCTCCACTTCGGAAATATTCACTTTACTAACTCTTCTTTTTGCTTTATATATAGCACTTCTTGACACTTTTAAAATACGGCATACTAAGCTTGTGTCATATTGTTCAAGCTCTTCAATAACAAATTTTACTTTTTCTCTTTGTTTTTTGCGAAGTATGCCTCCGCTTTTTTTAAGATTTCATTTTCTAGTCTAAGTTGTTCAATTTCTTTTTCAAGTTTGCGAATTTTTGCATCTTCAGAACGAAGGTTTCCACTTCCCACAAATGCTTCATTACCAAAGGTTTTATATGCATTCAACCAGTTATAAATCATATTTTGATTTAATCCGAATTGCTCCGCAACGGTTTTAGTCTTTAATCCTTCTTTTAATACTAATTCACAAACTTGTTCTTTAAATTCTTTTGTATGTTTTCTTGCCATAAGTACACAACCTCCATTTTTAAAAATTATACTACATTTTTAGTTGTTTAGGTTGTGTACTTTTATCATACAACTTTCTTTTAACCTAAATTCATCATTCATCATTCATAATTCATCATTTTAATTATTATCTACATTGATGCTTTGATTGTAGCTTTCTACTATACTGCTTGTCCTTGCAAAAGATTGAATTAATCTTTCTCTCTGCCAATCTTGTAAATAATCAACATTTTCTTTATTGGATGGTACCACAGTATATTTTGTGCCTACATCAGAACTATCTGCTTTTACCCAGGTAGGTATATATGTTGGTGGTGCTGCCTTAGTTTCTCCTGTAGCAAAATTCTTAGTAATTTCTACATTAGCAATTACACCATCTTCTGTATAAGGGTTGTCCACAGATTCAGTTCTTTGGCAGGAAATAAAGTTCCCTAAAGAATATATTACATTTGTAGTACTTTTTCCATCAGCAGAAGTTAAAATATCAAATGGCTGAATTGTATGCGGGTGATCTCCAAAAATTATATCAACACCTTGGTCTGCTAAGAATTGGGCAATTCTCAGCTGTGATTCATTTGGTTCCAATTGATATTCTTCACCCCAATGCATATAAAACACAATTGCATCTGCTCCATCCTGTCTCATAAGATTAACCTGTTCTTTCATTTCCTCAAGGTATGAATCTAATTTATTAGGATTAAATACATTCATTAAAGGCATAACTTCACTACTTATCGGAATACAATTTAATCCTAAGGTTCCATCATAATCTTCTGTCATATATCCATACCCTATGATACCTACCTTTATTCCTTTTACATCCTTAATTATATACCTCTTATCATTAGCAGTATCCCTTGTTCCTATAACATCAAACCCAGTATTTTTTAACACCTGCCTTGTCCTATAAAAACCTGCTTCTCCTTCATCAAGACTGTGATTGCTCATATTACACACTACATCTACTCCAACATTCTGCATAGCTAAAGCTAATTCATCTGGACAATTAAATGTTGGATATCCTGCATAAGGTACTTCACTTCCCGCAAAAGTAGTTTCTAAATTTCCAATAGTAAGATCAGCCTCTTCTAAATAATCTTTTATA
>CAKVNP010000298.1 GCA_934777095.1 uncultured Clostridium sp.
ACCTTCTTCTTTAAGAATTCCATATACATAAGTATAAGATTCCTCTTCGCCCTCTTTATTTTTTGTTGTTGATAATATTTCAGCCTTTTTTGTGTTTTCATCTATATCTTCAACACTTACAACTTCAGATTTTGTAACATCTACATCTTTTCTGTTTTCCTTAAGCATTTTTACTATAGTTCCTGTAGTATAACCTACAGCATCCATATAAACATCAGAATACAATTTAACCATTTCTTCAACATTATCTTCTTCATTATATTTATTGAATAGTTCTATTGCCTCTTCTGCTGTAGATGATTTTACTCTTTTAACATCACTGCTTGAACACCCTGTAAATAATGCACCTATTAAGGTTACCGATAATAATATTTTAGTTATTTTTCTCAAATTCTTCATATAGTACCTCCCTTTATTATCATAATGATAATATAACACAAAAAGCTTTACATTACATTATTATTAAACATAAATTTTGGAAAATTCATATTTTTTTATAAAAGTCACTCTTATATTTTTGCTTCATAAAATAAACTATACAATATTATTAAGGAGAATTCCGCTAATAAATGAAAATGTTGCTACAGTAGACCAAAATGGTGTAATAACAACAAAGAATAATGGAACGGCTGTTATTACAGCTGTAACTATCGATGGTGGATATACTACTACTTGCACAATAACTGTTAATGACCAGCTACTTCAATTTGCTGCTGGCTCAGTAAGTAATTATGATGCTAGTTCTACTGAAGATATATTTGTAATTCCAGACAAAATAGCAGGTCAAGAAGTATCTGCAATAGCACCTCAAACTTTTGTTAATGCCACTAATTTAACTACTATAATTATCCCTAATTCTGTTATATCTATAGGGGAAGGGGCTTTTGCATACTGTACCTCCTTAACTTCAATAACACTTCCTGATTCTATCACAGCTATTGCAGATAATACTTTTGCTAGTTGCACCTCCTTACCAAGTATAATTATTCCTAATACTGTTACTTCTATTGGTAGTAATGCCTTTAATTCTGCTACTAGCTTGACATCTATAGATATTCCTGATTCTGTTACTTCTATTGGTAATGGTGTTTTTGCTTTTTGTAGTTCTTTAAGCAGCGTAACATTACCTGCTAATATAACTTCAATTTCTGATAATACCTTTAGATCCTGTTCCGCTTTAAGCTCTATAATTATACCTGATTTTGTTTCTACGATAGGTTCTAGTGCATTTGAAGGTTGCAGTGCTTTAGATTATATTTATCTTGGTGATTCAGTTTCAACTATTGGTAATAGAGCATTTATTAATATTATGCCAGGTGCCATTTTTTGTGTACAAGGTGAAATAGCTAAAAATAGCCTGCTAAGCTCTGGCTCATTAATTAATGCAAGCCAAATTAAAAGGAGAGACCTTAATGAGTGTAGTATTTCTTTAGTTAACTTTAACGACGATATTTTAGATAAAATAGGTGATATGATGATTTACAAATGTTCTCTGCAGATCTTACTTTAAAATTATTACAAAAAAACACTTTTTCTCTTAATAGCCAGCAATTTATAGATGTCATTGCAAAAAAATAAAATAATAAAACTACCTAAAATAATTTACTTTAGGTAGTTTTATTATATTTTTATTGAAATTTATCTTTTATCTTCTTTACCTTCATTAATGAACTATCATAATCATCTACTATAGCTTTCATATCTGAAAGAATTTTAGGATCGATATCCTTGTGTTCATCAATAAATTTATTGCCATTCTTTAGTCCCATATCAATAGCTTTAATAGCTGCATTACAGACTTCTGCATCACTATCCATTACCATAAGCTTAATTTCTTCCCACGCTTCTGCCATTTCACCAATAAAGCCCACATTATCAATTGGCTTTCCTCCAAGCTCACTTATTCTGTTAGTCATTGCTTCATCATGTCTTTCAAAAGATTGAATAATTTCTGTTAACACAACAATTAATTCATTATCCTGAGCTTTTTTTAAGTAATCCTTAAAAGTATCTTCACCCATATGAATTCCCTTAAGGAATTTATTCAGCTCTTTTACCAAATTCTCATCCATAGTTTATCATCTCCTTATAATAAACTATTTTATCCAATTTAACTAAAAATTATTTATATACTTTTAATATAAAACCCATTATTGTATACTTCAGGATTATATTTAATCTCTATACCATTACATACTCTTTCATAATCCTTATGTACTACAAAAGCTATTCCTTCAATATTTTCTTCTATATCATTTTCACCTTTAAAATCAGCGTATATTTCATAAGCAGGCTTTCCACATCCTATAAAAGGCTTAATTCTGATATAATTTTCGCTGCTCTTTTCCACCATTTCTTTAAGTGCAGATTTTGCTTTTTCATCAAATAATATTTTCATATAAATTCTCTCCTTTTGTTAAATATTTATCTATATTATATTTAATTCTTACAAAAAAATCAAAAATTAATCTATTTAGTTATTATTTTTCTATATTAAAAAGAGCTATCAAATCCATGACAGCTCATTACTTTCAACTTCATATCTTCAATTTTAATGCACAAGAGATAAATTAAACTCATGATGCAGTAAATTTATTGCCTTGCCTACTTCCCCTTCATTAATTAAACACCAAATAGTCATATTAGAATCTGTAGTCTGTAATACTTCAATATTATTATCCGCTAGCACCTTCATAATCCTTGCCATTATACCTGGCACTCCCCTCATTCCTGCGCCTACAATTGCGACAGTGCTACAGTTATCAATACAACTGTATTTTATGCCTATTAAATTTAAAAGGCTTTCTACTCTTCCCTTTTCTTTTTTATCTATGGTAAAAATCTGATGAGCCGGGAAAATATTAATTAAATCCAAGCTTATCTTATTTTTAGCTAAAATATCTAAAAGACTTCTATAAGCAGCTATATTTTCATTTTCTGATAATCTTACTCTAATTTGTACCCTATCATTTAAATAAGTTATCCCTGTTATATATCTCATTTCACTTTGGTCTATTGCTTCCTTTACAACAGTACCTTCACACTCATTCATAGTGTTTTTAATTTTTAAAGGTATATTTGCTTTCTTGGCTAAATCTACAGCTTTAGGATGTATTACCTTAGCCCCCTGATCTGCCAATTGAAAAACTTCATTATATGTGATTTCATTAATTAATGATGCATCTTTTACAATCCTAGGATCTGCAGTCATAATTCCATCAACATCTGTAAATATATCAATTTCCTTAGCCTTTAAGGCTTTTCCTAATATACATGCTGATGTATCGCTGCCTCCTCTTCCTAACGTTGTAAAATAACCATCTTTAGTTACTCCTTGAAAGCCCGTAACTACGGGAACTTTTCCTTCCCTTAAGACGGACATTATTCTATCATCATCAACGTTTATATATTGTGCATTACAATAATTATCATTAGTGATTATGCCGGCTTGTCCTCCTGTTAAAGGAACAGCTTCAATCCCTTCATTATAAAATGTGTTACAGATTACTACAGAACTTATTATTTCACCGCAACACATTAATAAATCCTTTGAACCTTTATTATTCTCTTTAAATTTATCATCCACTAAAGATAATAAAGTATCAGTGGCATATGGCTCACCTAATCTTCCCATTGCTGAAACTACCACCACTGGATTAAAGCCCAAATTTATAGCCTCTTTAACCTTTGAAGCTACCTGAATTCTTCTTTCTTCTGTAGATACAGATGTTCCTCCAAACTTTTGCACTATAATATTCAA
>CAKVNP010000299.1 GCA_934777095.1 uncultured Clostridium sp.
CAACATGATGGAGATTAGGGATAAGTGCAATTAATCAAGAGAATATTTTTAATAAGTTAATTGATGAGCTGCCGGAAGAAGACCAAGAAGTAGTTGAGGAAAGATACTGCACATTAACAAATGAGCCGGCTAAAATAAGCTTTATCGACAGGATAGTAGCTGATAGCAGGCAGGTGGCATTAAACCATACAGCAGGACTGTCTACGCCACAACAAATACAAATGGCTATATTTTCAATATTTGGTCTAATTAATAAAACTGGCTATAAAGAAAAAACAAAAGAAATCTGCCGTAGAAGAAAAGAATTGCTTTATGATAATTTAGTAGGATTAAGTATGAAGAATGATCCATATAGCACTTCCTATTATAATGGCTATGATTTATTAGTCTGGGCTAGGCTTAAGCATGGTGAAGACTTTGCAAGATATTTAAAGAATGAAAGAAGTGCCATTGAATTCCTATTTGAATTAGCTGAAAGATATGGAATAGTATTACTTAATGGTGATGGTTTTGAAGGTCCTTCCTGGTCTATAAGGGTATCTTTAGCTAATTTAGTTGATGAGCAATATATTACAATAGGAAAGGCAATAAATGAATTGTTTGATGAATACGCAGCAGAATGGAAAGAATTTAAGTGGTGATAAGGGAGCTTTTTTAAGCTTCTTTATCACCATTAATTATCTAAAATATAAGTATATATATGATATAATAAGTAAATAATCAAAAGATAGAAGATAGAGGTGTAGTAAATGGCAAAGGTTATTGTTGTAGGTGGAGGTCCTGCTGGGATCATGGCATCACTTAGTGCGGCTAAAAATAATGAAGTAGTTTTAATTGAAAGAAATAGCCAGATAGGAATGAAGCTGAAGCTTACTGGCGGAGGTAGATGCAATATTACTAATAATAGGGATATTGAAGAGTTTTTTGATAAAATAGTAAGCAATAAAAAGTTTTTATATAGTGCATTATATACATTTTCTAATTATCAATTATTAGATTACTTTGATTCTAAAGGACTAGAATATAAAGTTGAGCTTGACCAAAAAGTATATACTAAAAGTGATAAAGCAGATGATGTCATTGAAGTTTTTAAGGAAGATTTAAAGAATAGTGGAGTAAAGATTATTTATAATACCATGGTAGAAGATCTAATTGTGGAAGATAATACTATTAAAGGTGTCATCACGAATGGCGGACAAAAGCTTTCTGCTGATAAAGTTATTATCACAACAGGGGGAAAGAGCTTTCCACAGACAGGTTCAGATGGAGCAATGTATGAAATATTAGAAAAGCATGGTCATACAATAACACCAATACATGCCGCATTAATTCCTTTAGTTATTAAAGAGGAATTTGTTAAAAGCCTGCAAGGCGTTTCTATGAAAGATGTAGTGATTAGTGCAAAGTTAAAAAAGAAAAAGATTGAAAAGTTTGGTGATATGATTTTCACCCACTTTGGAATATCAGGCCCGGCAGTGCTTAAGTTATCATCATATTTAAGCAAAGCTTTAGGAGAAGGTGAAATAGAAGTAACTTTAGATTTCTTAAAAGATAAATCAAAAGATGAAATATCACAAATAATAAGAAGTAACCCAAATAAAACAGTATTTAATAATATGAAGGGCTTATTGCCACAAAACTTTTTAAAAGTAATCTTTGAGATGCTGAATATTATGGATATTAAAGCTAGTGATCTAAAAAAAGAAGATGAAAATAAAATTATCGAATATATTAAAGAAATGAAGCTGACAGCTAGAGAAACATTGAGCATAAAAGCAGCACAGGTAACTTCAGGCGGAGTTAAAGTTAAAGAAATAAATGCTTCAACAATGGAGTCGAAAATAATCAGCAATTTATACTTTGCAGGTGAAGTTATCGATATAGATGCAGAAACAGGTGGGTATAATCTGCAGATGGCATTTTCAACTGGCTACCTAGCAGGAAGCGATTTTTAATTATAATTATATATTTAGGTGGAAACTCCTTTGGGAGTTTCTTTTTTGTTTTTTTAGAAATTCACTGAGGGATTTCATTATTAATACAAGAACTATTAAGTTAATTTTTATATATAATAAGTTAAGAAGAAATTAACGGGAATTGATGAAGGGTGGATATTAATGATCTTAATGATATAGAGTATATGTTGAATCTTTGTGGATATAAGATAAATAAGAAAAATAGCAATGGTTCAGCTGGAAAAGATAATTTAGAACCAGTTCTAGATTTTTCAGAGGGGGCAAATACTAATTGTTGTGTTAATTTAGATTTAGATATACCAGGTGGTTTTCAGGATATAGATCCAATTGTATTTATTTTAATAGGAGAAGTAATAGGAAATGCCTTATCAGGAGTACTTCCCTTTAATGTCGCATTAACTATTTCAAATTGGCTTAATTTGGTAGGGCAGGCAATAGAAACTTACGGAGCTCAGCAGCAGTATTTTCAAAATGGACCAGGAAGATTATATAATTTAGCATTTAAAAATGTAGGGAATCCAATGTGCAGCTGTCAAAGTACTAGTAAATCTAATGCTACTAATTTAGATACGAGTACACAAAATGCAACAACAGAAAGCACTGAGAGTATAACTGATGAAATAAATATATTAAAAGGCGAAATGGAAGAGATTAATAAGAAAATAGAAGAATTAATGATAAAAATAGAAAAAACATAAATTAAATTACTTATATAAGAACTATTAAATTACTTATATAAGAACTATTAGATTATTTATGAGTACAATGGTATTGAAGCTATTAATAGAGGTGGAAAATGAATCTTAATGGTTTCGAGGATCTAGATGAAATATTAAAAATGTTAGGATATAAGAATGTAAAAAAAGAATGTATTGATAAAAGGCTTGATTTGACTGCTGGTGCGTTAAATAATAAATGCCGTGACATGAATTTAGATATGCCATGCGGCTTTCAAGATGTTAATCCAATGCTTTTTACAGTAATTGGAGAAGTGATAAGTGCAATACTATCAGGTAATATGCCGACAAACGTTGCAAATGCTTTTGGAAATTGGTTACAGCTTGTTGCACAGGTAATAGTTACTTTTAATGGTCAGCAGTCATACTTCCAATCAGGACCTGGACGGTTATATAATCCCTTGTATAGGAATATTTCAAATCCATTTTGTGTTAATTCAGCTACTTCAGATGGAGATGAGGGAATGAGTGGGAATAATGATGATAATATAGATGCAGGTAATAAAAAATCAAAGATTAAAGGACTAAAGAAAAAGGTAGATAAATTATCTGAGGAAATAGAATATTTAAATAAGGAAATAACAAAATTAAAAAATAAGAAATAGATACCTATTTATTTTCATAAAGGCAAATAGGTATCTATTTTTATTACAAAAAAGTATAAAAGTTACATAATAGTATAAAGTAGGACAGAGATGATAGCGATAATTAAGTATGATAACTATGTTATAGATAAGAATAAAGGGTACAAATTGAGGAGAGAGTTATGAATTTAGAGAAATTTTTAAAAAAACATGACAATTTGCCAATAGGTAAAAAACTAATGAGAGCTTTTAAGGATGTAGCAAGTACTACTCTAATTGCAGCAATAGTATCAGTCTGCTTAGTAGGTTTAATGATGTTTAGAGCTGAATATGAATTAAAGCATTATGGATTACCACAAGGATCTATTGGTAAATTAGGAATGGATATTCAAAAAATGAATAGTATATTGGGGTCGCTAGTTTTTACTATTGATAAAACCGAAATTAATGAGGGTGTAACTC
>CAKVNP010000300.1 GCA_934777095.1 uncultured Clostridium sp.
GCTAATTGTAATCTTAATTCATCCACTTGATTTTTAGGGACCAAAATCGAATCATCTTCTACTTTATAATCTACTCCTTCATCTTTTAATGAAGCTAAAATAGTTTGTGAATCAGCTGAATCTAACCCTGAAAACAAGATTGAATACTTATTAGCTGATGAATAGAAGAAAATTGAACCCACTGCAAATATCACTGTTATTACTGTTGCAATAGAAGCGATTTTAATACCTTTGCTTAATCCCTTAAATTTCTCAATCTGCTTCTTAAACCCTTCTAAAAGGTTGCCCATCTTACGCACTCCTAACTACTATAATTGTAAACCTGTTAATTCCTTAACTGCTTCTGTTAAACTATTTCTTATTTGAACTGCTAACTGCAGTGATAACTTTGCTTCTTCAGCTGCTAACATAACTTCATGAACTTCAACATCTCCACCCATAACTAGTTGGTTTCTAAGATCATCTGCATAAACCTGTTGTTCATTAACTGAATCTAGAGCTGTTTTCATCACATCTCCAAATGATGTTGACATATTATTATTTATGTTAGCAGAAGTTTCAAATATACTTTCATTCGGCGTAAACCCTTGAATTCTCATTACTTAACCCCTCCTACTTACCGATAGTCAATGCTGTAGAAAACATTGATTTAGATGCATTCAATGCATCTGCATTAGCTTCATATGTTCTTGTAGCAACTATCATATCTGCCATTTCATTTAATATATTAACGTTAGGCATTGTTACATACCCATCTTCATCTGCATCAACATGAGTTGGATCATAAACTCTTTCTAATTCTGAAGTATCTTCTACAACGCCTACAGATTTAATTCCTTTACAATTACCAGCTTCATCTAAAGCTTCTTGAAACACTGCAACTTTTCTTACATATGCTCCACCATTTTCAGTCCTTGTAGTCTGCACATTAGCAACATTAGCACTAATTGTATCCATTCTAAGTCTCTCTGCTGATAAGCCGCTTGCACTTATCCTCATAGAATCAAACATTCCCATACTAATTTCCTCCTATTACTGTTTTTGTAGCTGAAAGCTTACTATTCACTTGTGTAATTAAAGCATTGTACATTAATGTGTTAGCTGCTTGATTTACCTTTTCAAGATCTAAATCAACATTATTACCATTTTCATTCATACTTGTAGTTTCATCTCTTACTACCTGAACATCCCCGTTATTGCCATTTATATTCATATGCTTGTCTTTTGTTGTTTTTATATCTAATTTCCCTGTTCCTTTTAAATTCTGTTCAAAAACAACTTGAAAAGATTTATATCCTTGGGTATTTACATTTGCAATATTATTACCAATAGTTTTACTTCTTAATGATGCAACATCTAACCCCTGTTTAAGTAAATCATATGTATTGATACTAGCCACCGTTAACACTCCTCCTTATTTACGACAATTAATATGTTATATTTTGCAAATAGAACATTTTTCTCACTTTTATAACTCTAATTAATATTATATTATATTTCCAATTATTTATCTATAATATTTTCTTTAAATGCATTTAAATTTTCGCTAAAAATCTACTTTTTATTCTTATTTTTTACCCTTTTTTAAATTATATTTTTTTTAAACAAAAATTAATTACATTATATTTTATATTTTATATTTTTTGTATATTTTTACTTTTTATAGATGTTGAATTATTTTTTAAATTTTACTATCATTTTATCTATAACTCCTCTATTCTCCCCATCTATTATCATAAAAAAAGTGTTACAATTTCTTGCAACACTATATTACATAAGCTTAGATAATATATTAAGTACATCTTTTGGGAATTGATTACTTTGAGCTAATATAGCTGTAGCTGCCTCGATTAATAAACCAGATGATGAAACATTAATAATCTCTTCAGCTACATCTGCATCAATAATACGACTTCTAGTGCTTTCAAGTGATAAATATGAATCTTCAGTCATTTCTATACTGCTTTCCATTCTATTTTCTAATGCACCATATTTACTTCTATATGAATTTAGTTTTATAATCGCAGCATCAATCTTTTCTAAAGATTCATTTGCATCTACTCTAGTCAAAACATTAAGTTTATCAATTTTAAGCGTTTCTGAATCTACCTTAAAATATGGTATTTTTATTACTTCGCCAACTTCAGTACCAGCTTGCATTATTTTAAATTCAATATCATTTCCATCAGGCGTTACACCATTCAGAAGTTTATTTCCATTAAATTCCGCCTTATCAGATACTTCATTTACCTGATCAGCTAATTCATTAATTTCATTTTGTATTTTCTCTCTATCGCCTTCATTTAATGTATCGCTAGAAGCCTGAACCGCTAATTCCTTCATTCTTATAATTACATCACTAATTGTAGACATTGCAATATCTACTGTTTGAATCATAGATGCGCAGTTTTGTAAATTTTTCTCTGCTGACTCCAAACTTTTAAGCTTCATTTTTATATTTTCACTTTTTTCAAGTTTAATAGGATTATCTTTTGCAGAGTTAATTTGCAACCCTGAAGAAACTCTTTCCATAGCTGTAGCATTTTTAGAAACATTTTTCTTATATCCCTGATAAACTCTTAACGAATATATATTCAGATTTAACCTCATTTCCTTACCTCCGTATCAAAGTATATTATATTATCGTGAGCTAACCTCTTTTCTTTACCTAAACTTATCTATTATTTTACTATTCTCTTAATTTAGATTTAAATAAAATAAAGATATCCATTACGAATATCTTTATTTAGTAAATCTATTAACTTTTTATTCTTCAATCATATCCCATTGAAGAGCAATATCATCTTCAACATTTTCAATCAATTTTTTACCAATTATTCTTTCTAAATCTTTAGGTGATATTCCTGTCCCTGGTCTTTTGAATTCAACATCATCTTCAGTAATAATTTCACCTTTTTCCATAGCTCTCTTTAATACTATACTTCTTCTTGCTTGTTTTCTAGCTGCCTGTTCACACTCTAAAGTTTTTTTATCTTTTTCACCTTTTATCATATTTAGAAGTTTTATATTATCATTAAACCTAATTAAATCTTCCACATCCATAGCATGATAATGATCATTTCCAACTAAAGTTTTATCTAAAGTGAAGTGTTTTTCTATTACAGTAGCACCATACTCATATGCTATTGTTAATATTAACATTGATTTATCAGGTCTTGTATGATCTGAATATCCTAAAAGATACCCCGGGAACTTTTCTTTTAAATCCTTAATCATATTTAAGTTAGCATTTTCATTTTTAGTTGGATAGTCTAATACACAATGCATTATACATATCTCATTATTCCCTGCTTCCTTTATAGAATTTACAGCACTTTCAATTTCTTCTATAGTAGCTGCTCCAGTTGATAGCATAATAGGCTTTCCCTTTTTAGCCATATGCTTAATAAACGGTATATTTGTTAAATCAGAAGAAGAAATCTTATAGCAATTCATTAGGCCTTCTAAATAATCTGCAGATTCGAAATCAAAAGGTGTAGACATAAATTCTATGCCAATTTCCTTACAATACTCAGCTAATTCTTCATATTCAGCTTTATCAAATTTATCGAATTTAGTAAATAATTCATATTGAGATTTCGTAGCTTCTTCAGTAGTATCCCAATATGCTGGTGAATTCTTTGAAGCAATTTTCCCTGCTTTATAGCTTTGAAATTTTGCAGCATCTGCTCCAGCTTCTTTAGCTTTTAATACCATTAATTTTGCTGCATCCATTAGCGAAATATTATGTTGAGTAG
>CAKVNP010000301.1 GCA_934777095.1 uncultured Clostridium sp.
CTAAGATACTTTCCTTAGTGACAGGTTTTAGATGCCCATCTTCTAATTTTAGGATTCGACTGCAGATATTAAGTGCTGAAGGGCGATGAGTAATGATTATACATGTTGGCTTATTTGCTAGCGTCTTAATAGCCTTTAATACATTTACTTCAGATTCGGGATCTAAAGAAGAAGTAGCTTCATCTAAAATTAAAATTGGTCTTTTTCTTAATAAAGCTCTGGCAATAGATAAACGCTGTGCTTGTCCTTCAGATATACCATAGCCTTTTTCACCAATTACAGTTTTTATGCCATATTTAAGGTCATTTACAAAGTCATAAGCACAAGCCATTTTTAAAGCTTCATTTATTTCATCAATAGTAGCTTCATAATTACCATATCTTAAATTTTCCTCAATAGTACCGGAAAATAAGGTGTTTCCTTGAGGTACATAGGAAATTAAATCACGGTGGTTAATATTTATTTCTTCATCACAGCCATTTTCTGAAATAAGAATTTTACCAGTAGTAGGCTGAATTAAAGATAATATCAAACGAATTAAGGTAGTTTTTCCTTCACCAGAAGGTCCTACAAAGGCAATTGTCTCGCCGGCAGGGATATTTAAGTTTAAATTTTTAAGTATTGGATAGCTGCTTTTATATTCAAAAGATACATCATTAAAACTAATAGAAGGCTTATTATAAATATATTCGATAGCTTCAACAGGTCTTTCTTCTAGGTTAAGCTTTTCAAGCTCAATTAATCTATCAGAAGCAGCTAAGGCAGAAACGATGCTTGGGAATGTACTGGCTAACTGTGATATTGGATATTGGATGCTTGAATATAATTGAAGCATGGCAGTAAATGTACCATAAGTAGTTACCCCTGTAGCTATGTTAATTGCTCCCCAGGCAAAAATGCAGATATAAGCAACATAAGTACTTAATCTAAATAATATATTAGATTTAGCACTTAGCTTTGCATTTTTCATTGCTAAGTTATATTTATTCTGCTGGATATCTTTTAACCTATGCATATTGATATGCTCCATACAGAAGGTTTTAACGATTATTATATTTTGTAAAGTTTCCTGCATAAATGATCTATAGTGGATATCTGTTTCTTGCATTTCCTGATAGACCCTTTTCAGCTTGCCAGCAAAAACTTTACTGATTACTGCTAATACAGGTCCTAGAATAAGTGCAATTAATGCGATAGATGGTGCTAAGAACATCAGCACTGAAAAAGAACTTATTAGTGTTACTACCAGTGATACTATATTAGGTATAGTAGAAATAAGCATAGAAGATATTGTACCAACATCAGCAGTAAGACGAGTAAGCAGGCTCACGCTATGATAGCTACTTTCCTCAATCCATTTAGTATTAGTGATATGGTCATAAAATTTCTTTTGCAGCTCCTGGTTCAGTTTTGTAGAAGCATGAGTGCTAGCTAAAGAAGTAACCTGGCTGATTAGGATAGAAGTAATCATAATGGAAGCCATAATAATCAGCCATTTGATTACACCATTCTTATCTAAGCCTATAGCACTATTAATTAAATTCTTTGAAACAATAGCTGAATAAACGCCAATAAGCGATATTAGTGAGTTAACTATAATAATAAAAATTAATACAGGAATTATGGATTTAGACTGCAGCAGAATCCATTTAATCCTAGAAAATAAATCATCTTTACTTTTAATATTCGCGGCTTTTTGTAGTTTACTATTTATATTCATGATCTTTTACTTACTCCTATAAAAAAATATGTACAACTAAATTATACCATAATTTGGAATAATAGAGCAAAAAAACAAAAATATTAAGTTTTTACCGAAAAAGACGATAGAATATTATTTATTAATTTTATAAAAGTAGATATAATTAAATATGGGGTAAAGGGAAAGATGGGATAGAGGTAGAGATTATGATAGATATGCATTCACATATAATTTATGGAATAGATGATGGAGCAAGAGATGAAGAAAGTACTCTTCAAATGCTTAAGCTAGCTGAAATTTCAGGAACTACAACAATAGTTGCTACGCCTCATTATATGAAAGGTAGATTTATCACTCCTTATGAGGAAGTTGTTGAAAGAGTATATGAGATTAGAAAGCTGGCTAGAGATAATAATATTGATGTAGAGATTATGGCAGGACAGGAAATTTATTATCATAAAGATTTAATTTACTATTATAATGATAAGCTTATTGGGACTATCAATAATAGTAGATATATGCTGATAGAGTTTCCTATGATGGAATTTAATATAGTTGATATTATAGATGGACTTTATGAACTAACCATTAGGGGAATAGTCCCAATAATTGCTCATCCAGAAAGGTATAAACCTTTTATTAAAAAGCCACATTTAATTAATAAGTTTATTGAAGAGGGTTACCTATTCCAAATGAATTCAGGAAGTCTTTTGGGTAAGTTTGGAAGAGATGTCCAAAGATTAGCTGAAACTTATTATAATAATGGAATATATAGTGTAATAGGATCTGATGCACACTCAAGTAATTCTAGAAATACTAATTTAGAACCTTTGCAGGATCTAATTAAAGATGGCATAAATGTTTTTGATAAAAATGCAGAAAAAATATTACAAGATGAAGAAGTATTATTTACAGGGAAAATGATTGAAGAAAAAAGAGGATTTTTATCACTTTTTTCAAGATAAAATATATTTTAGGCTGATAGCTATTTAATAAATAGCTATCAGCTTATTTTTTTATTAATATAAGTCCTTTAAGGCTTCACGTAGCTTAGCTAGCACTCTTTTATTCATTTTCCTGCCTTCATAATAACTAATATTTTTGAAATGGCAGTATCCTTTGACCGTGAAGTCTCTAGTGATATAAACATGGAGTAAAAGCTCTTGCTCTTCTAAAGTTAATGTATTTAGTGCATTTAAAATTTCTTTAGCAACTAAGTTTTTCATAGCAATTCCTTCTGTTGACTCATCACAAGGAATTAAGTCTATTACCTCGTTATCGGTATTTTCTACTGGTGTATTTAAACTAGTTTCTGTTGACTTCTTACTTTGGTTTCTTTGTAAATTAGCATAGTTATTTTTTATTGTATTAATTATATAAGAATCTAAAAACTTAGCATCTTTATTTAAGTTGTATTTATCAATAGCATTAAGTACTGATAATGTACCATGCTGCAGTAAGTCATCAAAATCAAACCCTTTTAAATGTGTTTTAAGAGAATATTTAAAAATCAAGGGTTTATAGCGACTTATTAGTGCTAATTTTGCTTCTTCATCACCATTTTTGGCATTCATAATTAATTTTTTGTTTTTTTCTGCATCTATTGATCTATTTTTATTACTAGTCATAAATTCCTCCTTCTAAAGTTATATTTTTTACTTGATTAATAAAAGGGGCCCCGAGAATTGTACGACTATATATATAAATATACATTATTTACAATAAATGTAAAAAATTTTAAAAAGACAAAAAAGTAGATTATTTGCAGATTTCAAATATAGTAAAATTTTTACAAATAAAAAGCAACATAAAAATAAATCGTAAGTAAAATATCGACAAATAAATGCAAGAAAATATAAGACAATTCCCCAAAAATATCAGTTTAATTATCGTAAATTGCGCAAAACAAGCAGAAAGATAGAGGAAAAATTAATAAATCATCAAAAATTAATAAAAAATTTAACACAACTTTTACCTGAGTGGTGAACTTTGGTGGACGACGTTGCATCTTTGAGCTGCTGCTGCTCGTTGAGC
>CAKVNP010000302.1 GCA_934777095.1 uncultured Clostridium sp.
CTTAGGTACAAATTCTGGTCCTAAAGTAAAAACATATCCCAGCTCAACACTGCCAGTTCCTAGCCCTGTTAGCTCTGCTAATCTCTTTTCGCCTTTTTCTAATTCAGCTAAAGCTCTCTCTACATACTCATAATATATTCTTCCATGTTTAGTTAATTTTACATTTCTCCCATCTTTTTCAAAAAGATATGTCCCTAATTCTTTCTCTAAGGCTGCCATTGCATGGCTTAAGCTTGGTTGTGTTATTGATAGCTCCTCAGCAGCTTTAGTATAATGCTCTAACCTTGCAAGCACCCTAAAATAGCTTAAATAGTTTAAATTCATAGCTTTCTCCTTTGTACCAATAAAAATAAATATTATTATATCATATATATATTTACTTTCTATTAATACCATAAAATTTATGTATCATACTATCAGTCTATTTCTAAAAAAATATTGCCTATTGATCATTCTGCAAAATAATCAATAAGCAATACTATACTTAATTAATAAGTAAATTATTTATATTCTTCCAATTCTTCTTAAGGTATCTGTTATATTTCTTCCTTCATCAATACCTTCAATTATTCTTCTAGCTCTTACGCTATCTCCAATATTAAGTACTTCTACTCCTTTAGCTGTAAACTTTTCAGCTAATTCATTAATTAGTGGTGAATATGCTCTCATTCCTAAGCATACAAATCCATAATCAAACTCTAATTCCTCATCTACACCATCTTTATTTACTTTAAAGCTGTTAGGAGTAACTTCTAATAATGAAGTTTCAACTCTTACGTCAACTTCATGCTTTTTAAGCATTGACATAAAGTCTACCTTACTTACAACATCTAATCCATTACCTACTGCTTGCATTCTTTCAACTATTGTTACCTGAGCACCCTTATGAGCAAAATATTCAACTACGTCTAAGCCAACTGCTCCTCCACCGATAACACCAATTTTCTTACCTTCTAAATTCATTTCATTGAATTCTTTTATATTTTTAATAAGTCCAAAGATAGACATTACCTTTTCATTTTCCTTATCAACAACATTGTGTAATCCCGCTATTGGTGGTAAAAGTGGTGTTGATCCTGTTGCATTTACTATTACATCTGGTTTTAAGTTTTCTATAGCTTCTACTGTCGCTGTAGTATTAGTAAAGATATAAAGATTCTTAAGCTTTTTAGCTCTGTTTATTAGGTAGTCTGGGAAATCATTAATTCTATTTTTAGCTGGAAGTTTTGCTATTTCTCTAGCTAATCCACCTAAGTAAGGCTTAGCTTCAAATAAGAATGTTGTACATCCTACTTCTGCTGATGTACATGCTGCTTCTAAACCTGCTGTTCCCCCACCAATTACTACTACATTAGTAGCTTGATTAACTTTTAATTCTTTTTGAGTTTCTCCAAAGATAACACTTGGATTAATTGTACATCTTACTGGTCTATTTAATCCTATTCTATGTCCTGCACATCCAATGTTACAAGATATACATTTTCTAATTTCATCTTCTCTTCCTGATTTAACTTTATTCACCCATTCTGGATCAGCTATAAGTCCACGTCCCATAGCAACCATATCAGCATGTCCTTCAGCTATAATTCTTTCTGCAACCTTAGGGTTTCTGATATTACCTGATGTGATAACTACTTTTTCTGGATATTTTTCTTTTACAGCCTTCGCCATATATGAACGCCATCCATCTTCTAAATAATTTGCATCTATTTGATACTGGATAGAATCATTTAAAGCTGAAGATACATTTAAGATATCAATTCCTTCTTGTAAATATTCAAGCATTACTAAAGTATCTTCTAATGTTTGTCCACCTTCAACAAATTCTTCTGCACTAAATCTGAAGCTGATTGGGAACATTGGTCCTACTGCTGCTCTTACTTTATCTATTACTAATCTAGCAAATCTAGTTCTATTTTCTATACTTCCACCAAATTCATCATTTCTCTTATTATAAACAGGTGATAAGAACTGACATAAAAGATATGAATGTCCTCCATGAATTTCAACAGCATCAAAACCTGCCATTTGTGCTCTCTTTGCTGCTTCTGCATATTTATCAGCTATAGCTTGTATTTCTGCAACTTCTAATGGTCTTGGAACTGCTCCCCCTGTTTTTGATGGAATATTTGAAGAAGATACTGGTGTATTTCCTTCTATTCTTGCTGGAACTGCTGATGCACCTGAATGATTTATTTGAATTGCAACAGCTGCACCTTGTCTATGTAATCTTTCAGTTAATTTATAAAGGTTTGGAATATATCTATCATGGTCTAATCTTATTTGTGTTGTTCCATTTGAACCTACAGGGAAATCAACACAAGCATTTTCAACTATAATTAATCCAGTTCCACCTTCCGCTCTTTTTTCATAATATCTTATATGTTCATCAGTAAAATCACCCATTGCTCCACCATAGTTTGTTCCCATTGGAGGCATAGCAACTCTATTTCTTACAGTCATATGTTTAATTGTTAACGGGCTAAAAAGATTCTTATAATTATTCATAAGTATTTCTCCTAACTTTTAAATTATTATTTATCATTTGATTTTTATACATTATTTAAAATTTTCTTTATATGTTCAATTGGCATTTCTTTTCCTGTCCAACATTTAAAGGATTCTGCTCCTTGGAATATCATCATTCCAAGTCCATTTATCGTAGAACATCCTACTTTCTCCGCTATTTCTAAAAGCCTTGTTTTTGCTGGCTCATAGATAATATCACTTACAATAAGCTCTGGTCTTAGCATATCCTTTTCAATAAAGGTTTCTCCTTCATGAGGCTTCATTCCAATACCTGTACCATTAATAAATATTACTGAATCATTTATTTCTTTTCGCAATCTTTCTTTATCATCAATATCAAAAAGATTACAAATACAGTTTGTATTTTCAGTTATAGTTTTCACTGTTTCCTTAGCTTTTTCATAAAAGCTATCTTTTTTATTAAAGATAGATATTTCCTTAACTCCATCTAAAGCTGCCTGAATACATATTGCTGTAGCAGCTCCACCAGCACCTGCTATAGTCATTTTTTCACCAATAATATTAAATCCTGCATCTTTTAGTGAATTCATATATCCACTTCCATCTGTTATATGACCTATAAGTCTTCCATTATCATTAATAACAGTATTAACAGCTCCACATAATTTTGCTTCTGCCGTTAGCTCATCCATATATTTGATAATTTTTTGTTTATATGGCATTGATATATTGCATCCTCTTGCATTCATAGCTTTTAAACCGGCAACTGCCGCCTCAAATTGATTATCATTAACTTCAAATGCTAAATATGCATAATCTAGACCTAGCTCTTTAAATGCTGCATTTTGCATTATAGGTGAACATGAATGTTTTATCGGATTTGCTAATAACCCTACCAAAGTAGTGCTTCCTGAAATAAACTTTTCCACTTTATTTCTCCTTGAAAGTAAATTGTTATTTTTGTCACGTTAATTATTTAACATAAGCTTATTATATTGCACATCTAAGCGATATTCCAATTGATATTACCCACATTATCTATAGATTATATCTATAGATAATGTGGGTAAAAATAAAAAAAAACTATGAATTAATCATAGTTTTTATAATTTTTCTCTTCTTTTTGATGATTCAATAAATATTTTTTCTAAAGCAATTTTATCATCTCGTTCTAGACAGTTAATTATCTTATCAAATTCATCTCTAAAAGCTATCATTGATTTTAATAAATTCACCTTATTAC
>CAKVNP010000303.1 GCA_934777095.1 uncultured Clostridium sp.
ATGGATCAAGTAAGATACTCAGCAATTGCAAAACAATACCCAGAACAAGCTGATGAGTTATTTGCAATGGCAGAAGCTGATGCTAAGAGAAAATATGCTGAATATAAAAAATTAGCAGAGCAAGAATAATATATAACACTATAAATATAAGTTACGCAATTTACTGAATTATAACACAACAAAAAGAAGCTGTTGCATTTTGCAATAGCTTCTTTTTTTATCTATTAGGAGTATTTATAGTTAATAGAAAATATTACAAGCCATGCAAAGAATATTTTTAAGATTTCAATGACAAGATAACATTGACAATAATAAAAAAAGAAATATAATTAATAATATAACACCCCATAGGGGAGGGGTAATTAGGAGGAAAAAATATGAATGCTGAAAGAAAGAAAGCTCTTCAGTCATTAAAGACGGCAAGAGGACAAATAGATGGAATTATTAAAATGATTGAGGATGATAGATATTGTGTTGATATATCAAATCAGATTATGGCAGCACAATCATTATTAAAGAAGGCTAATTTAATTATTTTAGAAAAGCATCTGCATACATGTGTAAAAGATGCCTGCTTGAATAATAATGGTGATGAAAAAATAGAAGAAATAATTAGTATATTGCAGAAGGTAATGTCTAAATAGTAAGGAGGAAGGAATGAAAAATAAGTCATTTAAAATTGATGGCATGACGTGCTCAGCTTGTGCAAATAGAGTTGAAAGAGTTGTAAAAAAACTTGAAGGGGTAGAGGAAGCCAATGTGAATTTTGCTACCGAAACTTTGACTGTAAAATATAATGAAGAAAAGGTAAATAATAATACTATCGAAGCTGCAGTTGATAAAGCAGGATATTCTGTAAGAAAGAATATTAGAGATTATACCTTTAAAGTTGAAGGAATGACCTGCTCAGCTTGTGCTAATAGAGTTGAAAGAGTAAGCAATAAAATTGAGGGAGTAGAATATGCATCAGTAAATTTTGCTACTGAAAAGCTTACGGTTAAACTTGACGAAGAAAAAGTAAGCTATGTTGATTTAAAAAATGCAATAGATAAGGCAGGATATAAATTAATTAAAGAGGAAGAAAAGGAAGAAGGAAAGAAAAAAGATGAAAGCAAAATATTATTAAATAGATTTATCTTTTCTTTAATATTTACGCTGCCATTATTAATAATTAGTATGGGACATATGGTAGGTATGCCATTACCAGCTATAATAGATCCAATGATAAACCCACTTAATTTTGCCGTTTTACAATTAATTCTGACTTTACCTGTAATGATAGCAGGCTATAAATTTTATAAAATAGGTTATAAAAATTTATTTAAGTTAAGTCCTAATATGGATTCATTAATTGCAATAGGTACTTCTGCAGCTGTAATCTACGGATTATTTGCAATTTATAAAATAGTATCAGGAGATACCAGCTATGCAATGCATTTATATTTTGAATCAGCAGTTGTTATATTAACATTAATAACTTTAGGTAAATACTTAGAAGCAATTTCTAAGGGGAAAACTTCAGAGGCGATAAAAAAGCTGATGGGATTAGCCCCTAAAACTGCAACAGTTATCAGAAATGGAGTAGAAGTAAATGTTCCATTAGAAGAAGTTGTAGTTGGTGATATAGTATTAGTAAAGCCAGGTGAAAAGCTGCCGGTAGATGGTGAGATTATTGAAGGAAGCACTGCTATAGATGAATCAATGCTTACTGGTGAAAGTATTCCCGTAGAAAAGAATATTGGTAGCAATGTAATAGGGGCAAGTATTAACAAGACAGGTTTTATTAAGTATAAGGCTACTAAGGTTGGTAAAGATACTGCTTTAGCACAGATTGTAAAATTAGTTGAAGATGCACAGGGAACTAAAGCACCGATAGCTAAATTAGCAGATGTTATTGCTGCATACTTTGTACCAACAGTTATTGGATTAGCAATTTTAGCAGCTGTCGGCTGGCTTATTGCTGGAGAGACATCAGTATTTGTACTTACAATATTTATTTCAGTATTAGTAATCGCATGTCCATGCGCATTAGGTTTAGCAACACCTACAGCCATTATGGTTGGAACTGGTAAAGGTGCTGAGAATGGAGTGTTGATTAAAGGTGGAGAAGCTTTAGAAACTGCGTTTAAGATTAATACAATAGTTTTTGATAAAACAGGTACTATTACAGAAGGGAAGCCAAAAGTAACTGATATAATTACAAAAGGATTAGCAGAGAATGAAGTATTATCATTAGCAGCTAGTGCAGAGAAAGGTTCAGAACATCCTTTAGGTGAGGCAATAGTAAGAGAAGTAGAAGCAAGAGGGATTAAGCTTAAGAATATTGAAAACTTTAATGCTATTCCAGGACATGGTATAGAGGTTTATATTGAAGGAAGAGATATTTTATTAGGCAATAAAAAACTTATGATAGAAAATAAAATTGATATAAATGATTTAGCTGATGATAGTTATAAGCTTGCTAAAGAAGGAAAGACTCCAATGTATATAGCTGTTGGGCAAAAGTGTGCTGGAATTATTGCAGTAGCAGATACAGTTAAAGAAAACAGTAGAGAAGCAATAGCTGAACTTAAGAAAATGAATTTTAAGGTAGCTATGATTACCGGAGACAATAAGATGACTGCAGAAGCGATAGCTAAACAAGTGGGAATAGATATTGTTTTATCTGAAGTTCTACCAGAGGATAAAGCAAATGAGATTAAAAAGCTACAGAATGAGAATAATAAAGTTGCCATGGTGGGTGATGGAATAAATGATGCACCAGCATTAGTGCAAGCTGATGTAGGCATTGCAATAGGTTCAGGAACTGATGTTGCAATTGAATCAGCAGATATAGTTCTGATGAAAAGTGATTTAAAAGATGTTGTTACTGCTATTAGATTAAGCAAGGCAACTATTAAGAATATAAAGGAAAATCTTTTCTGGGCATTTGGTTATAATGTTTTAGGAATTCCAGTAGCTATGGGAGTATTACATATCTTTGGAGGACCACTTTTAAATCCAATGATAGCTGCTGCTGCAATGAGCTTTAGTTCAGTATCGGTCCTATTAAATGCATTACGTTTAAGAAGATTTAAATAATTAAAGTATAAAATTCTTAATTAGGAGTTTAATTATTATAATGATGAATTATGAATTACGAATGATGAATTGAGGGCGAAATTCATTCGGAATTTCTTTAAATATATATTTTTTATTAAAAACTCCAGTGGAGTTTTATCCAAAACTCATCATTCATCACTCATCATTCATAATTAAAAAAGTTGGAGGTATAGAGATGAAAAAGAAAATATTAATTGAAGGAATGAGCTGTAATAAGTGTGTGGCTCATGTAAAAGAAGCTTTAGAAGCATTACAAGGAGTTAGCTCAGTAGAAGTCAGTTTAGAAGGTAAAAATGCAATAGTAGAAACTACGGAAAATGATGAAGTATTAAAGAATGCTATTGAAGAAGAATTTTACGATGTAGTAGGAATAGAAGAAATTTAGAGAAATAAAAAACCGCTGGGAAGAGCGGTTTTTTTGTTTTGATTATTATATGGGAAGTACAATAATCTGTGTTTCAACTTTGATTATGTAAATAATTTTACATAGTATAAATTTATTAAAAAGAATAAAAGGTGGTGGGAAGGCCACCTTTTACTTTTTTAATAACATAATTGTATTAATTACATTGATTTATGGACTGTTCTGTTTATAACATCTAATTGTTGTTCTCTTGTT
>CAKVNP010000304.1 GCA_934777095.1 uncultured Clostridium sp.
GCTTAATGGTGCTGCAGGTATCCTTTCATGAGTCTTAAAATATTCATCCTGAATATCTTTTGGATAATCATGTATCCACCATACTGGATTTCTGCTTAGAGAAATGAACACAACTAGGTTAAAAATAACTGACAAAATAACGCTTTCGATTAATACAATCCACCAATTCATATTTCTTCCTCCCTTGATGAATATCTCGATTAATATATTTATTAAATTGAAAGAGAATTTATTAATTTTAATATTTCTATTGGCTTTATTTCTAATATCTCCTTAAATGCTTTTTCAGTATTTTCCTGAAGGTATTTTTGTGTTAACCAATATCCCACTGCATAACCTGCACACCAGGGAATATTATCTCCACCGAACATATACTTACCATAATCTACATCATCCTTAAACACTAATTTTTTATAGTTATTTTCCCATAATATTTTGATTTCCTCATCAGATAAGCTAAATAACCATTGTGGCCTTAATGCTGGATTTAAATGCATCGCAAAGCTGTCTGCTTGTCCATCAATTAATAATGAATTAATAAATTCATTTCCCAGCTCACCCCCATGCATATTAAACCAATAGTTCCCCAAAACTGTATGATGATACTCATGAGCAAATACATATGGAATCCATTTTTCATATTCATTTATCATTGGATTAACTGCAATAATATTGTTGCCAAATAGTGAAGTACCAATAACTCCATTTTGTTTTTCATTGATCATTCTATTTTCTTCCCCTAAAGGATATAGACCAATTACTATCGGATCATCATCATAATTAGGAAGTAAATTTGTAATTTTCTCAAACACTTCTTTTAATTTGTTTAAATCTATTTTTTTCAATAACTGAAGCTGCTTTTTTAAAGATTCAATATTTTTTATACAAGCAGGTTTACGTTCTGTTAAATCTATTGGTGAATATTCACATAGCTTACTCCAGAAAGGTTCAATAGCATGCTTCTGCCAAAGTTCATTTATTTCTGCCGGCTTATTTTCAGCTTCTACGATAAATTGGTCTAAATATTCATATACAGGTATTATTTCGATATTCATTAATACACTCCTTTATTTAACATTATTGAAGTTAAAATATAATTTTCAGCTTTTTATTTTTCAAAAACCATTCTTTTTATTACTGGGTCATAACCAATTTTGTAATATTATTTTACTTTATAGAACTTTAGTAAAATAGTAACGTTTTCCTCTTAGTGGATATTCTTCAAGAACAAATTGTTCTTGATAGCCATACCTTTTATAAAACTCAGGTGCCTGAAAGCTGAAAGTATCTAAAAATGAATATTTGCATCCTCTTGTTCTTGCTGTTTCTTCAGCCTTTCTTAAAATACAGCTGCCAATATTCTGTCCCCTAAGATTTTCACTTACCCATAAGTACTTAATAGTAAGCCAATTACCATGAGTCTGTCCTGTTAATCCTGCAATTACTTCCCCATTTTCATCCCTTAAATAAACACCTAAATCCCTAGGACTTTTATCATCTATCCTCGCAAGGTTATAATCTAATAATCCTTTAAATATAACTCCTTCATCCTTCTTTTTAATTTCATCAGCAATTTCTAATTTCATTTATCTATTCCTTTCCATAACTATAAACTTAAAGCCATCATCTTCAATGTGCTGTCCACAATATTTAAATTTAAGTTTTTCAAAAAGATTAATTGTGGGCTTATTTGCTTCTGTAGTTTCAATATATATTCGATTAATATCCATGTTTTCAAAAATATAATTTACCGCAACTTGTACTGCTGTATACGCAATCCCTTTTCTCCAGTATCTTTTATCTCCTATTTCTATACCCATTTCACCTTGTTTTTTCTTATTATCTATACTAAAGAAATTAACAGCACCTATTGTTTTTCCTTCGCTATTAGTAATAATAAAATACTTATATTTTCTTTCTGCAGTATTTTTATTAATTACTTCATTTTTAAATCTATTGCAGTATGCTATACATTCCTGAACCAATTCGCTGCTAGTATTAGGCAACGGTCTTGGATCAAATTGATTCAATTCCTTATCTATGCTCCATGAAAAAAGATTAATAACATCATTTTCTTCTATATCCCTAATTTTAATTTTCTCATCACTATAATAAATCATTTATTTAACTCCTATATTATTAAAATGTTTAAATTTATACTTAACTATTTCATAAATATTAAATTTGCATAAACACTATTCTTTGGTTGTCCACCTTTTATATACTCAGCCTTAACTGTTTTTCGATAAAACATTTCCGCTTCACTTACCCAGCCAATTATGACATATCCGCAACCATACTCTGACATTGCATTTAAAGTTCTAAGCAGCAAAGCTTCGCCTACTTTATTTTTTCTTTTATTAGGCAGTACTCCTATAGGCCCAAAAAAGCCTTTTGCGGATGCATCATAACAGGCAAAGCCAATCAACTGGCCCTCCTCAGTGGCAATAAAACACTTACCTGGACTCTGCATTATGCTATGTTCAGCTTCATAGGCCCAATTTTCCTGAAAATTCTCTTTAATAAAACTCATAATTGTTTTCTTATCACCTGGAAAAGCTCTTTTTATTTTAATATCGCTCTTTATTTCTGGATAACCTGGTAAATTAGTTAGTCCAACAATCATATCGCCACCATTTATTTTACTCATCTTAATTCTCCTTATAAATTACTGTACCCTCTTGTAATATTTCCAGAAATCTATTGTTTCCTGCAAATCTTTTTCATCCTTAAATAAATTCAATTTTTTAGCTGTTTCAATAGCAAAGTCAACATAAGCATTTGCTCTTGCAGTAATTATATTCCCGTCATTACATATATCTACATCTTGAGAATGAGTTGACTTAACATTCTGTAGAACACCCGCATTATCAAGCACATCTACTCCTGCGCAAATAGCACAGATAATGGCCTCTTTATCTGCAGCTGCATTAATGAAGTCATAGACTTTCTTATTATTAATCGGCGAAATCTCTCCTCCTGGAATAACTAGACATTTCACTTCATTTAGGTCCACATCACTTAGTGCTAGGTCTACATTTACAGAGTATCCTTCCATACAATTAATACCTTTTCCATCTAGTGAGCAAAGTGCTACTTCTTGATTTGTAAACTTCATAAAATAATTTAAAATAACTATTTCATAAAAACAGCAATTATCATAAACTAAAAAGATATTTTTCATCTATATTCCCCCTATTTATTTCTCTTTTATACCAAAGGCAATATGCCGTCCATCTAGATCCTCAACAACAAATTCCCTATTGTTGTAATCTGTTAACTCAATACCTTTTACAATTTTTACGCCTTTACTCATAAACTCTTTTACTAACTTATCCTGATCTTGAGTGTAAAAGTAAGCATCATATCCATAGCCATACAGCTCATGATTAGGTTTGAATTTATTTTCTATAGTTTTAATTAAAATTATTTCTGTACTATCCCTATATAAACAAATATGAGGCTGCTCCACATCCAAATATTCTACTTTTCTAAAGCCAAGCTTCTTTTCATAAAACTCCCCTGTTTTTTCAATATCATCACAAGGAAAAATACAGCTTAATCCCTTTATCATTTTCTTTTTCTCCTTATTAATTATTAAAAAAATAAGACTTTTAACTAATTACACTTTGGGGTATAAATCAATTAAAAGCCTTACTATTTAGTTACTATCCATGTTGTTCCTTTAAGACTTAATCT
>CAKVNP010000305.1 GCA_934777095.1 uncultured Clostridium sp.
GAACTGTGGTTAGTGTTTAAAGAAATATTGGTAATTATTATCTGTTAATTACCAGGTGGAAGAAAAATCGGCTATTGAACCTTAGTAATAGGGGAGGTGGCTGGTTTTTTACTATAATGCAAGCAAGATTTTTGGGAGTGGATTATGTAAAAAGTGCAAGCTATTATTTCTTGTATTAAACACTTGGATATAATATAATTATTAAGGTAATTATATTAAATTTATGATGGTTTTATATATTATTATTACAATAGTAACGATGGGGAGGAAAAGGGATTTTGGAAAACAATAATGAAATGAATGAAAGTAAGTTCAGGGACTTTATGTCTAACAACAAAAAAAATATCATTGTTATTTCTGCTGTAGTGGTAATAATTGTAGGTGCAACATTAGGCTATACATTAAGTATAAAGAATAAAGTGCAAGCTTGGGAACAAAAAATTTATACAGGGGTACATGCCTATGGAGTAAATTTAGCAGGTATGACCAAGGAAGAAGCAACAGAAGCTTTACAAGGTGAATTATTAGACCAGATTAATAATAAGACAGTTACTGTTAAAGTAGGAGATAAAACGTTCCAATTATCTTATAAAGATATTGGGATAGAACTTGATACTGCTGAAACTGTTGAAGCAGCATTAAACTATGGTAAGGATTATAGCGTGTTCAAACAAAACTCGATTATTAAGAATGGTGAAGAACATGCAGTAACAATAAATCTTAAGTATAATGAAGATGCTATAAAAGCATTTGCTAACAGAGTTAATGATGCAGTGAAAGTAGATGCAGTAGATGCAAAAATAAGCATAAATTATGGGAATATATCAATTACACCAGAAGCTACTGGTATGCAGCTAGATGTTGATAAATTAGCAGCTGATATAGCTAGCACTATAAATCCAGATGTTGCAGATCAAGAAGTAGTTTCAATTGAACTACAAGAATATAGTCCTAAGATAAAGGCAGAAGATTTAGCGAAAATAAATGGTGTAATTGGAACATATTCTGATACATTTAACAACAATGGAGATGGAAGAGCAACAAATGTTGCTTTAGCTACTGAATATATAAATGGTACAGTATTAATGCCAGGTGAAGAATTCAGCTACAATCAGACAATCGGTGAGACTACTGCTGAAAGAGGATATAAGGAAGCTAATACGTATGTTGGTTCAGAAGTTGTTCCAGGATATGGCGGAGGTGTATGCCAAGTTTCTACTGCTTTATATAGAGCAGTAATGAGAGCTAATATACGTTCAACAATAAGATATAATCATTCAATGACAGTAAGTTACTCTAAGCCAAGTTTAGATGCTACAGTTTCAGAAGGGGATATAGATTATAGATTTATAAACACATATGATGCACCAGTGTATATTGAAGGATATATCAGCGGATCATCAATAGTATTTAATGTTTATGGAACTACTGAACTATTAGGCGGAAAGACATATGATTTAGTAAGTGAAATAACTTCAACTATTGATTTCAGTACAGAATATGTTAATGATCCTACATTAGAAGCAGGAAAAGAAGTTGTAACAATGAATGGATCAGCTGGATATACATCTGAGGGATATTTAGTTACTTATGAAAATGGAGCTGAAGTAAGTAGGGAGCTTATTTCATCAGATTACTATATGCCATTAAATAAAGTAGTTAAAAAAGGGACAAAGAAGAAATCTTAATAGTTTAGATATAATATACACTAAAATTAATAAGTAGTATAAAATAAGAGTAGGGAAATAAAATTTTCTACTCTTATTTTTTTGAAATAAAATGGAGAAGGTTATAAGCTATGGAATATAAAATGATCTGCATTGATTTAGATGGAACCTTATTAAATAAAATAAAAAGAATTTCAACAAAAGATAGACAAGCTATAAAAGCTGCATATTCAAAAGGAATAAAGGTTGTTATTACAACAGGGAGATTGTGGAATAATGCAGCGTATTTTTCTAAAATATTAGGAGTTAAAGCGCCAGTGATTGGAGCAAATGGCGCAGTTATCATAGATAGTGATAATGAGGTTATCTATAAATCGGTCTTTTCTGTCAGCCAATGTGAAAAAATTCATGAAATATTAAAAAAATATAAATTGTTTTTTCATGCACATACCGTTGATTCTATCTATTCAAATAATAAGCTTTTTAGAATTGCAACAAAAATTTATCTGAAAAATCAAAGTAAGGTAGAGGGGCTTGCTGTCAAAATAAATAAGATAAATGATATTGAAGAATGGAATAAAATTATTAATGAAAATAAAGATGAAATAGTAAAGTTTATTGCTTGCACTCCTAATAGAAGTAATATGGAGAAAGTTAAAAAAGAATTAGCAGAAATAGAGGGAATTAATATATTTCCATCTGGAGGATATAATATTGAAATAAATAAATTTATTGATTGCAAAGGTAATGCAGTGAAGATATTGATGAAGAGATATGGCATAAAAAAAGAGGAAATAATCTGTATTGGTGATAATGAGAATGATATATCGATGATTAAAGCGGCAGGTTTAGGTGTGGCTATGGGGAATGCTATAAAGAAAGTTAAAGAAAGTGCTGATTATATTACAGATACCAATAATAACAGCGGAGTTTCTAAAGTGATAAATGAATTTATTCTTTAATAAAAAAGATAAAAGTAGAGAAATAAAATTATATTTAACAAACTGTAAATTACTTTGACTATTAATGTAGGATATAGTATCATTACTTTTATAAAGAGTTAAAAGGTAAGATAATAAATCTTACTTTTGTTTTTTTGGAGGGTGAATTCTTTGAATTTAAATATAGTATTATATCAACCAGAAATACCACAAAACACTGGTAATATAGCAAGAACATGCGTCTTGACTGATTCAACTTTACATTTAATAAAACCATTAGGATTTAGTATAGATGATAAAGCTGTAAAAAGATCAGGCCTAGATTATTGGAAAGACTTAAAATTAGAAGTGCATGAATCTTATGAAGATTTTATGGCTAAATACGGTGACAGAAGAATATTTCTTTCAACAACTCATGGAGGAAAATATTATAATGAGGAAACTTATGAACCAGGTGATTTTATAATGTTTGGTAGAGAATCATCAGGTGTTCCGGAAGATGTACATAATGCTCATGCAGGTATCAGAGTTCCAATGATACAAACAAGTACAAGAAGCTTGAATTTATCAAATACTGTTTGTACAATTGCATATGAGGCATTAAGACAATTAGGATTTCCAAATATGAAGTAAAATGGGGGATGCTATTATGAAAAAAATTAGAATTATAGCGGATAGTACTTTAGATTTGCCAAGCGACTTAATTAGGGAAAGAAATATTGAAGTTTTACCCCTATTAATAAACTTTGGAGAAGAAAGCTATCTTGATGGTGTGGAAATAAATACTACTCAAATGATAGAAAGAATTAATAAGGAAAATGTACTTCCAACTACAGCGCAAGTAACACCAAATAGATTTGAAGCGGCTTTTAGGGAAGCATTAGATGCAGGTGAGCAAGTTCTTGCCTTAACATTATCATCAGATATGAGCGGAACTTATCAATCGGCATGTATTGCTAAAAATATAATTGAATCAGATGATATAGTTGTAATTGATTCTAGAAACGTAACTTCAGGGTTAGGTATATTAGTATTAAAAGCATGTGAATTAAGAGATAAAGGGTATTCACT
>CAKVNP010000306.1 GCA_934777095.1 uncultured Clostridium sp.
AGGTACTTCTGGTATTAAGATATATGAACAAAATATTGCTTCTACAGGAATGACTGAAGAGGTTGCAAAAGCTACTACTCCATATAATGTTGCTTCAGTAACAGCTACTGATAACTATCGACCAGAATTTATGCCTACATATGAACCTGCAACTATTAAGCTTGTGTATGATAATGACACTAGAAGAATTCTTGGTGGACAGATAATTTCTAAAATCGATTTAACTCAATATATGAATACTTTATCAGTTGTTATTCAAAATGATATGACAATAGAAGAGCTAGCAATGACTGATTTCTTCTTCCAACCACATTTTAATAAACCATGGAGTTTATTAAATACTGTTGCATTAAAAGCGCTTTAGTATAAAATATAAGATGACAAAATAATAGTTATATCAAGATGGAGGAAAGAATGTTAAATATAGGATGTCATTTATCGACAACAAAGGGATTTGAAAATATGGGAAAGGAAGCCTTGAAAATAAAAGCAAATACTTTTCAGTTTTTTACAAGAAATCCTAGAGGAGGAAAAGCAAAGGATATAGACCAAAAGGATATTGATGGACTACTAAAAATTATGGAGGAAAATAATTTTAGTAAAATACTAGCACATGCTCCTTATACATTAAATGCCTGTTCAGCAGATGAAAATACAAGAAAATTTGCCCATGAAATGATGGAAGATGATTTAAGGAGAATGGAATACCTACCAAACAATCTATATAATTTCCATCCTGGGAGCCATGTTAAACAAGGTGCTGATGTGGGAATAAATTATATTGTAGATTTATTAAACTCTGTATTAAAAAAGGAACAGACTACAAAAGTATTACTTGAAACAATGGCTGGTAAAGGGACTGAAGTTGGCAGATCATTTGAAGAAATAGCTGAAATTATCAGCAGAGTTGAACTAAAAGAGCATATGGGAGTATGTTTAGATACATGTCATGTATATGATGCAGGATATGATATAGTTAATGATTTAGATGGTGTTCTAGAGAAATTCGATGAAATTATCGGATTAGATAGATTATATGCTATTCATTTAAATGACAGCAAAAATCCATTTAATAGCCATAAGGATAGACATGAAAAAATAGGTGAAGGTTCTTTAGGATTAGAGGCAATTAAGAGAATAATAAATCATCCTAAATTAAAAAACATTCCATTTTTCTTAGAAACTCCAAATGAACTAGATGGCTATGCTAAAGAAATAGAGATATTAAGAAATAATTATAATGAATAGTTTTAAACTGCTGCAGAATATGCAGCAGTTTTTTGCATAAAAACCAGATAAAAGTACGATATTATAGATATTAAGTTATTTATCGAGGAGGAAAATAAGATGAAGAAATGGATTTGTACAGTATGTGGCTATATTCACCAAGGGGATACCCCTCCAAATCAATGCCCAATATGTAAAGTTGGTCCAGATAAATTTGAGGAAATGAAAGATGATATGCCATGGGCAGATGAACATAGGATAGGTATAGTTAATGGGATTGATTCTGAAATAGTGGAAGCTTTAAGAGCTAATTTTATGGGCGAATGTACAGAAGTAGGAATGTATCTGGCTATGTCAAGGCAGGCTGACCGGGAAGGTTATCCAGAAGTTGCCGAAGCATATAAAAGAATTGCTTATGAAGAAGCGGATCATGCATCTAAATTTGCTGAAATATTAGGTGAAGTAGTAGTAGCAGATACAAAATCAAATTTAAGTGCGAGAGTTGAAGCAGAGTTCGGTGCATGTGATGGTAAAAAGAAGCTTGCTACTTTAGCAAAGCAGAATAATCTAGATGCTATACATGATACAGTTCATGAAATGTGCAAAGATGAAGCAAGGCACGGAAGAGCATTTAAGGGATTATTGGATAGATACTTTAATAAATAGAAATGGAGGTATGTATTATGGAAAAAATAAATTGTGAGGTAAACAATTGTTCACATAATAGCAGTGGTGTTTGTTATGCTAATAGAGTAAATATAGGAGATAATGGATGCGGATCATGTGATGAGACCTGTTGTGGATCTTTTTTAAACAGGAAACTTTATAGTGATTTAACTAACAATACTAATGGTGGTGGAAAATGTGATGTTTTAGTCTGCAAGGCATCAGTATGCAAATATAACAAAAATCAATTATGCAGTTTAGATCAAATTAATGTCTCAGGAGAATCAGTTAATATATATACAGAAACATATTGCAGTAGTTTTGAAAAAGATTAATAGTAAATAAAAAAGTGGATGATAAATTCACTTTTTTATTTACTATTAATTATTAAATTCTTTTTTTACCTCTTCACAAGGTATTCCCTTTACTTTAATCATTGGCATAATCTAAACCCCTCCAATTAATCTATTTATCTTTTGTATAAAAAATTAAACTTAACTAAGATAGTAATAAATTATAAATATAAAGTCAATTACTTTTCTTAATTATTATATAAAGGCTAAAATATTATATTTTTTACCATAATATGGTAAAATTGTATTGGTAATTTTTATTGTAATAATTTATAGGAGGTGAAATTGAGAAAAGGAACAATAAAGATTAAAAAATAATATATTGGGGGAAATGCTTTGAAAAGAACATTAGCTTTGTTAACTTCTGCAGTTATGTTTACAGGATTTTTACCAGTCACTGCAAATGCAACTGTAAACAATGGTATCGGTAACGATGAGATAAAGGAAATTTTAGAAAGTACCAAAGTAGAAAATATAACAGATGATAATGGAATTACTTTAGGAGATGCATTAGCCGGCGACATTGAGAATATAGGAAAAGATATAGTTATTCATAAGGAGAGTATACTAAAAAGTGACGATGGCATAAGTCTATATTCTAATGAAGGCAGTATAAGAAACGGAAACTTAAATAATACTGTAGTAAATATAAAATTTAAAGGAGAAGTGGATTTCTTAGACGATACTTATAGAGGTACAAATGTACGAACAGTTTTAGATGCAATGTACAATACTTCAAATATTTCGCTTAACGAATATTATAAGGAATTATCCTTTGGAGATTTAAATGTTACTACTAATATCATTGGTTCAAAATCAAATAATGAAGTATCAGTTGAATTAGATCATGACAGAAATTACTACATGCCATATGATCCAGTAAGTAATCCTGAAGGATATTTTGATTATGTTTTAATTGATGGCAACGATACTTTTGTTGCAAATTTATATGATTGTAGATCTAACGGTGTCCATGACATGGATCCATCTGATGGTATAGTTTGTCTTGATTACTATTATGAAAATAGTGACACTGTTGGATTATATCAACATTATCAAGCTTCTTATAGAGAAGAAGCCATGATATATGAGGTCAGCGAAAAGTTAAATGATGCTTTACTTGCAGACCATAACCTTGATTTAAATAATGATGGGGAAATTGATGGAATAACATTCTTAATTGGTGCTGAACCAGGAAATCCGCTATCAGATATTGGCTGGTCAGATCTATTATGGCCTCATCAAGTAGGAATGGATTTATTTACTGAAGAAGAAGCAGCTTATTATGGTAATGGTTATAATCTAGACTTTAGTTTATTAACCAAACCATGTACAATTAATGGCAAGAGAGTTAACGGACATAACTTATATACTTCAACTTATCTTTTAGATCCAGACTATGTAATAG
>CAKVNP010000307.1 GCA_934777095.1 uncultured Clostridium sp.
CTACTATTAGAAAAATAAGATTATTTTATTCTAAATACTGTTGAAGAATAGGCTTGTCTATCATTTCCTATATGTCCACCTATATAGAATCCTTAGTGGGCGGAGGGTGGGTGGACACTTGGATTGTATATAGGTGGACAGCGCTTCAAAGCACTCCCCTATAAACTGCCCCACCGGGTACCCTAATAAAGGACAAGCTGTTGTGTGTAGATGTTAGGGTAAATAGGGTTGGAGCTTGCCGTAAAACCTATTTATCCTTACATATACTAGCTAATTTGCTTGTACTTTTTAGGGTGGTGGATAAAGGCAGCCATATAAGATTGTCTTTTAAGACAGGGAATATATAGGTATATATAGTATTAATATATAAGTAAATAAACAAATATAGAAACTTATAAATATAATTGCATATTTATTAAATTGCAAAATTATAAGTAATCTTAATTATATGAAAATATATAATTATACAAACATGATTATATATAATTAAAAAATATATTTATAAGAAAATAACTAGAATGATAATAAATACTTTGTTTTAATTTGCTTTTCCATAGCTTTCGGCAATAGCAGGACCTACAAAGCCTTACTTAAAAGCTCTGCTATTGCGGTAAGGGTCGGAAAAGCTTCCTTGGATGTTTCTATTTGATTTGTCTTAAGAGTATTCCCCTAGCTTCAGCAAATGAAATAAGAAACAGCCCTATTATAAGACCTGCAGAGATGAATTTCTGATACAGTTTGGACAAGCAGCTTGAGATAGATATGCTTTTGAGTATAAGGAGTTTTAAGAATATCTTGTCCAAACTTTCCTTTTAATTATGTATTCGTATTGTAATACACAGTAATACAAATCTAAGACTAGAATGTTTTATATATAAAAGGAAATTAATGGAAAATAAAGAATAATTAAAGTATAGATTTAAATTAAAAAGTGGGTGGGGAGTATGTATACAGTAGAAGAAGTAGCTACAGAGTTAGGGGTTAGTAAAGTAACAATATATTCGAAGTTAAAAAAGTTCCAAGATGAAGTAGTCGTGAAGCAAGGAAAGAAGTATGTTACAGAGAAGTTATTTAAGTTAATTAAGGATGACTTAAATGTTAAAAGAAATGAAAATCTAGAAGATATTAAAGTAAGTATTAATGGCTCTATCGTTGAAGATAACGATGATTTAAGTAATTTAAGTGAGTTAAATCAAAACTTAATTAATACTGTTATAGAACAAATCAAGGAAAAGGATGCTCAGCTAAGAATAAAAGATGATCAAATGAAAGCTAAAGATGAGCAGATTCAAAATTTACAAAAGCTTATTGAAAATAGTCAGGTATTATTAAAACAAGAGCAGGATAAAGAGATAAAAAAATTATCCATGGAAACTCATTTTGAAGAAGTTGATAAGAAGCTTCTAGAGCTTAAAGAAAAACTAGAAGAACGTAGGAAGATTGATATTGAGATAAAAGAAAAGGAGAAAGAAAAGTTTTGGAATAGAATATTTAAAGGAAAAAAGGAAATAATTAATTAATTAATGCATTTTCATAAAAATTCTTTATATAATGAAGGTTCACTATTAGGTGGACCTTTATTTTTTTATACATATCCAATGTATTATATTGTAAAATTATATTTAATATGTATAAAGAGGTGAGAAATATGATAAAACTACCTATTGCTATTAGGGATAATAAAACTATTATGATTTCAGATCTAACAGAAGATGCTAAAAGAGCAGAATTTATGAATAGAAAAATTGAATATACTTGTATAGAATGTAATGAAATAATAACTGATGGTGATTGGTGGTATTTTGATGGAACTACAAAGTTATGTAAGTGTAATAAGTGCTCTGATAAACGGAATAAAGTTACGTAAAAAAATTAAAATGTACGTGACGTAACTTTTAAAAGAAATCTTTGTCCAAAGTATTTAGAAATTCATCTCTGCGGTCTTATAATAGGCCCTTTTCTCATCCCAGCATCCTGAGAGCTTAGGTATTTCTTTTAAGAATGCTTGAATTCGAAAAGGGCATGGTTACTTTTTTATCTATAGTAGCATTTTAATAAAGATTACTAATCTTCAGAAGCAATCAAAGGTTTTTTTAATATAAATATTGTAATAATAAATACTACTGACGCTACTAAAATACATAATGAACTTATAAAATTATCAAAAAGAAATCCAAATATTATTTGACCTATTGGCGTAGTTATCATTAATAATGAACTAAGTGTAGCTTGGACACGTCCCATAAATGATAAAGGCGTTTGTTTTTGAATAATTGTTGTTAATGCTAAGTTACCTGTACAACAAATAAGAGTGATAAAAAAACCAATTACCATTATAGAAATATATGGTATTAGATTAGAGTCAAATAATTTTATATATATATTACTTGAAATTATACATAAAATAAAAAATAATATTCCTTGAAGTAAAATATCTCCAAATAATATTTTTCCTAACGAAAGTTTTTTAGATATTTTACTACATAAAAAAGGAGATAAAAAAGTAGCTAATGTAATTATTGAATTTAGAATTCCGATTTTATAGTCACTAATACATAAATTTATTTTTGTAATATAATTTAAACCTATAGACATTATGGGTGAATACACCATATTTACAACCATTCCTAATATTAAAATAGTTAGTAATATTGGCTTATTTTTTATATATAATAATCCTTGCTTAAAATCAGAAATAAATGATTTTATATTTATATTTGCATGTGTTTTGCAATATCCAATGGTTATAAATAATTCAAGAAATGATGATATAAAGAAACTAATTGAATCAATTAACATAACAATAAATAATCCGTAAAATCCAAATAAACTTGTTCCTAATATAGGACCAACTAAATTTGCTAAATTAAATAGCATAGATAATAACCCATTTCCAGTCATTAAATCTTCCTTTTTAATGCAATGAGGTAAAAGTGATGATGTTGTAGGATTATAAATTGCTGAAATAATTGATAAAAGAATAACAAGTATATATATATTATTTATTGATAAAGATTTTAATATAGACAGATTGAAGCAATAATATAAAATTATACATCCACTTAAGAAATCAAGAAATACAAGAATCTTTTTTTTATTGAAATTATCAGCTAATACACCAGCAATTGGACCTAACAGTATAGTTGGTATTATGGAAATTGCCAAAACAGAGGCGAATTTACCAGCAGAACCTGTTTCTTCTAGCACATATAAAGACAAACAAATAGTTAACATTCTTGTTCCTAAAGCTGAGATCAGACCGCCTAGTGCAATTAATAAAAAGTTTCTATTTTTCAAAATCTTAAGATTCATTAATCTACACCGCCTTTTTTAAAATCTTCATATACAATTTTTAATTTTTCTTCTAAACTCATAAGTAAAGGATAACAGTTCGGCTTCTTGTAATTATCTAGTCTGGCTGACGGACAACCACCTTTACATAGAGGAAGCAGCTTGCATAATTTACATTCCTTAGGAATATCTAGAAGCAACCATTTTGAATATTCTTCTGTAATTGCAAGCGGTTCATTTATATTTCCTATACTTTTATCTTTAATTCCAATAAAATCCCAACAAGGATATAAAAATCCTTCTGGATCTATTACGAAAGAGTTTGAGCATATAGAAGTACAAAATGAAGCACTTCTACTT
>CAKVNP010000308.1 GCA_934777095.1 uncultured Clostridium sp.
AGAAGAAGATGTCTTATTGATTTAAAAGAAATCGGTTATCAGATTGGTGCCGGATTTATGGTGGGACTTCCAGGACAAAATAATGAAGACTTAGTCAATGATTTATTGTATTTAAAAGAACTAGAGCCACATATGTGTGGAATTGGTCCATTTATACCACAAAAAGATACACCTTTAGGATTAGAAAAATGTGGAACTTGTGAAAAGACTGTAATTCTTTTAGCTATTATTAGATTATTGCTGCCTAATGTATTACTTCCAGCAACTACGGCGTTAAGCACTATTTCAGCAACAGGAAGAGAAGAGGGGCTTAGGGCGGGTGCTAATGTTATAATGCCTAATCTATCGCCTTTAAATGTGAGAAGTAAATATTCTTTATATGATGGTAAAAAGTATCTTGATATTGAAAGTGCTGAATATAGAGAAAAAATAGAAAAAGATATAAATGAAATTGGTTTTTCAATAGATATAAGTCGTGGAGATAATATTAGTTGGAAACGGAAATAAAAAATTATGAGATATGAGGGGCTAAAATGTTTATTAACAAAGCATATATAAATGAATTATTAGAAGAAGCAAAGGGTGCAGCTAAGGAAGAGGTAGATCTTATTTTAGATAAGGCAAGCAAAAGCCAAGGATTATCACATAAAGATATCGCAGTATTATTACAGTGTGATGATAAGGATCAATTAAATAGAATGTATCAAATTGCTGGTGAAATAAAGAGGAAAATATATGGAAAAAGAATAGTAATGTTTGCACCTTTATATGTAAGTGATTACTGTGTAAATAATTGTAAGTATTGTGGATATCAAAGATGTAACTCTTTTAATAGAAGAAAACTTACTCAAGAGGAGATTATAGAGGAAGTTAAAATACTAGAAAAAATGGGACATAAAAGATTAGCCTTAGAATTAGGGGAAGATCCCGTAAATGCTCCAATTGAATATGTTTTAGAATGTTTAAAAACAATATACAGTACAGAACATTTTAATGGAGAAATAAGAAGGGTAAATGTAAATATAGCAGCAACAACTGTTGAAGAATATAAAATGCTTAAAGAAGCAGGAATTGGCACATATATATTATTCCAAGAGACTTATGATAAAGATGTTTATGAAGATATGCATCAAAAATGCAGAAAAGGTAACTATGAATATCATTTAACAGCTTTTGACAGAGCTATGGAAGGTGGTATTGATGATGTAGGAGGTGGAGTTCTATTAGGCCTTGCAGATTATAAGTTTGAAGTATTAGGCTTAATGATTCACAATGAACACTTAGAAGAAAAGTTTGGCGTAGGTTTCCATACAATATCAGTTCCAAGATTAAAACCAGCAGAGGGAATGGATTTAAAGAATTTTCCGCATCTAGTTGATGATGAAAGCTTTAAGAAGCTTGTAGCAATTATTAGAATAGCTGTTCCATTTACAGGGATAATTATGTCAACAAGAGAAAGCCACGAGATGAGAAGAGAAGTATTAAGATATGGTGTATCACAATTATCAGCTGGTTCTGCAGTAGGCGTTGGTGGATATAAGGATCGAGAAGAAGGTAAAGGTACAATGCAATTTAAGAATTCTGATGATAGAAAGCCGATAGATATATTGAAGGAACTTTTAGATGATGGATATATTCCAAGTTATTGTACAGCTTGTTATAGAAAGGGCAGAACTGGCGATAGATTTATGTCTTTAGCAAAATCAGGTGAAATTCAGCATGTGTGCCAGCCAAATGCCATGACAACTTTAATGGAATATGCTTTAGATTATGGAGATGATGAGTTAATTCAAAAAGCTGAAGCCGTAATAAATAGGGAAATGGAAAATATTCCGAAAGATGAGATAAAAGAGCTAGTTAGAAGTAATATTGAAAAATTAAAAAATGGAGAACGAGATTTATATCTTTAGGAGGAGTTCAATGAATAGTACACCAAATTCTAATAGAAAACAGATTGTTTTTTATGGAAAGACAAATGCAGGAAAGTCTACCCTGTTAAATAAGATTATTGGACAGGAATTTGCTTTAGTTTCAGCAAAGGAAGGGACTACTACAGACCCTATCCAGAAGGCTATGGAGCTGATACCATTTGGACCAGTACTTTTTATTGATACAGCAGGCTTATTTGACACTAGTGAATTAGGTGAATTAAGGGTGAAGAAAACTATGGAAACTCTTAAAAGAACTGATTTGGGAATTTATGTTTCTGATGGAAGTATGGAAGAATTAGAAGCGTATAATAGTTGGAAAGTAAATTTCGAAAAATATGAAATTCCTTATATTCTAGTGATCAATAAGATTGATTTAATGGATGAAATAAAAATGTATACTTTAAAAAATCAATTTAAAGATGCATATTTTGTATCATCGGCAACTGGTCAGGGAATAGAAGAATTAAAAAGCGCGATGATAGAGAAATTTTCTGTTGAAGAGGAAAGAAGTATTTTTAAAGATATAGTTCCGTATGATGGTAAGGTAGTAATGGTAGTACCTGTGGATTCAGAAGCACCTAAAGGAAGACTTATTCTTCCACAGGTACAGTGTATCAGAGACTGTTTAGATAATGGAATAAAATCATATGTATTAAGAGACACTGAATTAGCGTCTGGTCTAAATGATTTAAAGTCTATAGATTTAGTAGTTACTGATTCACAAGCATTTAAAAAAGTAGCAGGTATTGTTCCTAAAGAAATCAGACTTACTAGTTTTTCTATGCTTTTTGCAAAGAATAAGGGTAATCTACCTTTATTTGTAGAAGGGGCAAAAGCTATAGAAAGACTTAAACCGGGTGATAAAGTGCTAATGGCAGAAAGCTGTACACACAATGTATCCCACGAGGACATTGGCAGAGTGAAAATCCCTAAAATGCTTAATAAACACATAGGTGGAGAATTAATTTATGATTATAAATTAGCATATGATTTTCCAGAGGATTTAAGTGAGTATAAAATGGTAATTCATTGTGGAGGCTGCATGATAAACCGTAAAACAATTATAAATAGAGCTAATCATTGTGAAGAAAGCAGCGTACCTATCACTAATTATGGAGTGGCAATTGCATATCTTACAGGTATATTAGATAGAGTAAATTGTATTTGAAGATAATCATAACCATTTGAAATCAATATACATTGTGATTTCAAATGGTTTTTTTATTGTGGAATATTATGTGATATAATTGTTTTGGCTTAATTATAGTATTATGCTTTTTAGGAGGAGTAATAAATGGAGAATACATATATGTTTGAAAATTATATATCTATTGGGCGTAACTTCATTGCTGAAAAGAATTATATGAAGGCTTTAAAGTTTTTTAAAAAAGCATATAAGTGTCCTGAAGGAAAACAAGATATAGATTTAATTTTAGACTTGGCCTTTCTTTATGATAAAATTGCTTATTTTGATTTAGCAAAAGAAATGTATAAGAAAGCGCTAAGTATTGATAATACATGTGCTATAGCTTATTATGGACTAGGAATTATTTATGATGATGATGGTTTATACAAGGAAGCAATAGAGTGTTATAAAAAAGCTATAACATATGATCTAAGATATGAAAAAGCTTATTTCTTTTTAGCTAATGCATATGACGAAATAGGTAATAAAGAAGAAGCAATTAGAAATTATAAAGAAGTAATAAGATTGAA
>CAKVNP010000309.1 GCA_934777095.1 uncultured Clostridium sp.
GATATATTCTTTATCTAAATACGAAAGTGATCTTAAACCATAGGTAGCATATAAATGTTTATATACTGTTTTTACTATTGCTTTTTCTTTATCTCTATCTAAAATACTAAATGGTAATGATACTGCCCATATTTGATTTGGCCTGATTTTATCATCATTTTCATCTACTACATCAAATAAGCATTGTTTTTCTTCATTCCAGAATCTATCATTATATGATTCTTTTACTTTTATGCTTAACTGTTTATATTCATCAGCATCTTCACTAAATATATTGCTTAATACATCCATAATTCTTAAGGCATTATACCATAAAGCATTAATTTCTACTGGTTTTCCATGTCTTGGAGTAACAACATAATCTCCTACTCTTACATCCATCCAAGTCACCTGATCCAGGCCTCCGCCTGCCATAATAAGTCCATCATCATCCATTTTAATTGAAAAATCTGTGCCATTCTTATAATATTTTATTATCTCTTTTAATTTAGGATAAATTTCTTTTTTAATAAATTCATAATCTTCCTCTTCCCCTGTATATTGCAGATACTTATAAACTGCTTGGAAATACCATAATGAAGCATCAACAGTATTATATCCAGGTTCAGTATTTTGATCTGGGAAAACATTTGGTACTAGTCCATTTTTGATATATTTTGCAAAAGACAATAATATTTCTTTTGCATCTTCAAATCTCCTTGTTACTAATACAAGGCCTTCAAAGGCAATCATTGTATCCCTTCCCCAGTCGGTAAACCAAGGATAGCCAGCTAGAATAGTTTTTAATCCAGTACTTTCTCTTTTTACAATAAAATTATCTGCTGCTCTTACTAAATTTTTAGCAAAAGTATCTTTTACCCCACTTTGTAATACTAGCTCATCCCTTCTTTTTACGAACTCGTTTACTATTTCTTCACCACTTTTATCATTTAAGTCTTCAATAGTACATTTGATATACAGTTTTTTATTTTCTGCTGGTTTAAGCTTAATCTTAACCTCATATGGTGTATAGTGATTGTCTACTCCTAAAAAACCTGTCCTGTTATCCATCATATAAAAATGATTTTCTTCATATAGATAATTAGGTGATGCCATATTAGTTGGAATTAATGACCTATCAAAATACTCTCCTTCTGAAGTATAAAACTTTATATTAATATCCTTATTCTTTGCTGGTACTAGTGTTAAAATATTATCCTTAACTGACGTAGAAAAATTCAGTTCAGCTCTTTCGCTTGTTTCATTTGCACTTCTAAAATTGAATAACGGTAATATGCTTAATTCTGATTCCTCATCGCCGTTTTTAATTTCGTAGCATACTACAACAGTATTATGACCATATTCCATAGCTATTGTCTTTTTAATAAATACATCTTCTACTCGATAGTTATATACAGGTATATCTTTAAAACTAAAGTTTTCTAAATACCTCTGACCATTCTTTGACTTCCCTATATATTGCTGAGAAGCTAAATCATATTTTCTTCCTGAGATATTTATTTCCTCCTGTGTCCTTGTAAATACAAGCATTCTATTTACTGGTGCATTTAATGCAGCCACTAAATACCCATGAAAACAGCTAGCTCCGCCTCCTGCTACTGTATGGTTTGAATATCCCCCTATACCATTACCCATCATCCATAATAATTCATTTCCATCGTTTATATTTTTCCAATTACCTTTTCCATATCTATATATTTCTTCCATACTATAAATCCCCTCCATCCATACATATACAATCTAATTATATATGCATTACGGTATCGTTTCCATTATAAAAAGTTATAAATGTTAGTAGCAAACTAACATTTATAACTTTTCTTTTATTTGAAGCTCCGCCATTAATGGATAATGATCTGAAGGATATATTCCATTATAATTATCTTTAATTATCTGTACATTGTTGATTTTAAAATCCTCAGATACAAAGATATAATCTATATGAATTGTCTTTTTACTTCTAAATGTCCCTATTTTATAAAGCTTCTTATCATATTCCTGCACTGCTACTAATTTACCATCATCCAGCCTTCTCTCATTTAGCCCCTTAATAAGCCTGCTATTAGGCCCTGCATTAAAATCTCCCATAAGTATAGTGGGCAGCTTTTCTTCGCTATGATACTTTTTCATATGCTCAATAATCTTTTCTAACCCTTTTTTTCTAGCAATAGGTAATAAACAGTCTAGATGTGTATTATATACTCTTGCTATCCTTTCATTTCCTTCCATAATTATAGCTGTAGTACATATTCTCGGAAACAAGGAATACCAAAAGGAACTTCCTTCCTTATCTGGATTATTAGAAAGCCAGAATGTTTCTTCATTCATAATATTAAACTTTTCACTTACTAGAATGCTATTTCTTTCTGACATAATTTTTCTAGTCCTAGGTTTTCCAATAATTTTATATCCCTTTAATCTGCTTATTATATCTTCATAAATGCTTCCGCTTACTTCTTGAGTGCCAATAATATCACACTTATATTTATTTAAAATACTATATGCTGCTCCCCCTCTTCTTTTCCATGTATTTTTCTTACTAAATAAGTGATCTGTTTTTAAATTAAATGTCATTACTTTCAAACATTTATTCTTCATTTAACAGCAACCTCTTTTACTACCTACTTTTATACATAATTATATACCTATTAATACAAAAAGAAGATATTAAATTACTTAATATCTTCTTTTATTTTTATTGTCTTAATTCAAATGATTGGCAATCTGTACATTCAGATACTTTAGGATCTGCTTCATGTGTTCCTACTTGTATTACGTTTAATGTACAATATTTTGCTCCATTATCATTGTATTTACATTGTTCAACAGAACATTTTATATTTTCATTTATACTCATAATATCACCTCCTACAAGGCTTATTATTTGTACTTTTAAAATAAATATTCTATTTTAAATTATATCTTTGTGCATATCCACACTTTTTACATAACTCTTCCACTGCGCATCTATTAGAAAATCCATCATAAATTGCTTTTGCCCTAGCTGAATTAATTATTTCTTTAAATGAACTTTCATAAATATTTCCTAGTGGTATATTTCCCTCACTATCTAAGCAGCAGGGAACCACTGTTCCATCTACATGTATGCCAATCTGATCTCTTAATCCATAACAAAAGGCATTATCACTGATTATTTCCCTATTAATATCAGGCCATTCAAACTTTTCTGCGCTATTAATATAGACATTTTTCTGTATCTTTACTCCGCTTTTTTTCTTAAGCTCATCAGCTATTACAACCTCTGACTGCAGTCCCTTTTGAAGCAGTTCTAAAATCTGGTTATTTAAAGTATTACACCCTTTGATTTCACCATTATCCATATTCCATAATCGTATCGAACATATGATATTTTCTTTTGCTTCATTAATAAACTTTATTACGTTATTAATATAATCATGTAATTCTAAAGTTAAAGTGTTAGCTTCAAAACTATGAAGAGATATATTCACCTGTCTTAAACTCTTAGCATTTAAAAGCACATCCTTTTGTTTATTTAAAAGTGTCCCATTGGTAGTTATATTAACCTTTAAATTATTTTCTGCACATATGTCTAAGAACTCTGCCAAATCTTTATTCAGTAGCGGCTCACCCATTAAATGAAAATATACATGATCTGTATAATCC
>CAKVNP010000310.1 GCA_934777095.1 uncultured Clostridium sp.
TAGATAACCTGTATAAAAGGCTTCAACAAGAGGATATTAAATATAGGGCCAATAATGTGACTGAATTTATTGATTATATGGAAAAAATCATGGTCTTTGAAGATGAACAAAATAGATTATGTGAAAAAATAAGTTCAATAAAAATATTAGAAATAGATAGAGTGGAATATGACCGTATAATGAGTGTACAGGATAATGTTGAAGAAATATTAAAGGATATCGCAGGACTTTCAGATAGCATTGCAGTTAGAATGAATGAAGAAGAGAAGATTAATTTAGAGAATTTAGAAAAAGAAATAGATGAGGGGTATGTCTATGCTAAAGATATTGAATTGTTAAAAAAGATGGTAGTTACAAAGGAAGCAGAATTAGAGGAAAAGTATAATGAAGATACTAAAACTAGGACTATTAAAATAAAAATTCCCCAGGAAATAAATAGTGAATATATTAAGGCAAAAAAAGGTTCTGTGGAGTATTATGAGCATTTAACTAATAATATTCCAAGAATGCAGAGATTAATTAATAACTTAAATAGGTATATAGAAATAGATGAAGAGGAAAAAGATAAGGTTAGAATCAACCAAAGTGAAACATTGCAGGATTCAATAAATATAGCAGTAGCAGTATTTGATGGTCTTAAATTTAAGGCAATCAGCGGCAGTGATGAAATTGAAAATTTCTGTATGGCACCAGCTAGGGACAAAGCAGTTTTTAAAAGCAGTAAGGTTAATAAGCTAGGTAAATTAGGCATAGGGTACGATAGGATTAACGATAGTGAAAAGAAAATCTTTGAAGCAATACACCAAAAAATACAAGCTAAGGAAGTAAAGGATTATGGCAAGCTTACTTTATATAGCAAGTGGGAGCCATGTCAAAGCTGTTATTTTGTAATTAGCCAGTTTATTAAAAGATACCCTGAAATAGATGTGCAGATAAAGTATTTAAAAAGATATGGTGAAAAATAAAAAATAAATATGAAAATGGATAAAAATGAAGCAAAATATCCTGTGGAAAAATCAAAGGGTAAAAGTACAAAATATACGGAGCTATAAGGAAATATTTAAGGGATATTAACTTTAATATTCCTTTTTTTATGGTCTAAAAATACAAAAATTTCCTATAGAGTGATATAATCTAAATAATGGTATAGCTTTTATTATTGTCTAAAAGGAAGGGTTTGAAGATGTATAAAAAGTTAAAATTTATCATTGGATTGTTACTTATATGTGGAATTATTGAATGTGCATATGTAGGATGTGAAATGAAATTAGGTAGTGCAGGCAAAACTGATACTAATATAGCAGATGTGAATGAGGTAAAAAGTTCTAGCAATGATGAATCAGAAAAAATAGGCAAAATAATTAATGCAGTAATACCAAGCAATAGCAGCTCTTCTTCTTTTATTATTGATGAAAACAATACTTTATATGCAGCTGGCGCCAATACTGGCTATAGATTAGGCTTAAACTGCAGTGAGTCAAAAAATATAGATATATACACTAAAGTAATGGACAATGTAAAAGAAGTATCTTCCTGCAGTTATTGGACATTGGTACTTGATTTAAATAATACGCTTTACGGAATCGGTTCTGATATAATTTATGATAATAGTGATGATGAAGCAGAATTATGGAATCCTATCAAGCTGATGGGTAATGTAAGAGCAATATATGCTAATGATTTTTTAAGCTTGATAATTAATGATGATGATGAGCTATATGTTATGGGAGATGGCCTTGCAGAGATGGGGATAGAGACAAGAAAAGCCTATAAGCCATATAAACTTATGGAGGATGTAAATATAGCAAAAGTTGTGGGCAGAAATATTGCAGTAGTGGATAATGAAGGCAATGGATATGTATGGGGATATAATTATAATAGCCTGCTTGGAAAGAGCAAAGATAATTTTCAAAAAGTGCCACAAAAAATCTTAGGAAATGTAAGAGATATAGAAGTAAGCTCAAAAGAAGGATTTTATTCAGATGTATATTTTATTACCAATGAAAATGAATTATATGTATTAGGCAGCAATGGGGATGGACAGTTAGGTACTGGTGATATGGAGGATGTTATTGAGCCTATATGGGTAATGGATAATATAGCACAAGTGTATCCAGGATCTTTGTTTACCATGGCATTAAGTACAGATGGTATTCTTTATGGAGCAGGCAATACTTATTCAATGGGAATTGGTGAAATAACCTTAGCAAGCTATTTCTTTGAATTGATGGAAAATGTGAGGGATGTAAAAATATCAGGAACAAATTCCTATATAATTACTAATGATAATGAATTATATGTTGCAGGCTCAAATGCTAGTGGGCAGTTAGGTACTGGTGATAAAGAAGAGATTACTGGGGGGGAGCCATTATATATTTTAGATGATGTAAAAGATGTAGCTGTCTCCAGGCAAGTAGGATATGGCAGTTATGCCATAGTAGTTAAAAATGATGGCTCAATCTGTTCTGCAGGAGCAAATGAATTTGGACAATTAGGTTTAGGAAGCAAAGAAGAGGTACTGAAATTTACCAAAGTAGAATTAAAATGATTTTAAGCAGCATCATATTTAAGAAAAAATATGATGCTCTTTTTTTATGTGAAAGATTATGACATAATATAAAAATGAGGAGTGAAAAACAAGATGAAGATAAGAGTACCAGAGTATTTTAAAGAATTTAAGTGCATTGCATCAGAGTGTGAGGATACCTGCTGTGCAGGATGGGGCATCGTAATTGATGATGAAACATATGATAAGTATACAAAAGTACAAGGCGAATTTGGCAGCAGATTAAATAATGAAATAGTCCCTGATGCTGGTGAAAATATATTTGTGCTTAAGGGCAATGATTGTCCGTTTTTAAATGATAATAAATTATGTGATATATATAATGAGCTAGGAGAGGGATACCTTTGCTATACCTGTAGACAATATCCAAGATATTTAGAAGAGTTTGGCAGCCTTAGGGAAATGGGTATATCACTTTCATGTCCAGAAGCATGCAGAATAATCTTAAGAGATGATAAAAAAGCTGTTTTTGAATTAAGTGAGAACGAAGAAGAGGTAAGTTCATATAATGATATAAATGCTTCTTTGTTTATTGAATTTTTAAGCTGTAGAAAAATAATTCTTCAAATCCTACAGGATAGAATGATTAATTTAAATAAAAGAGCTGCTTTAGTACTTAAATTCACAGCAGAAATACAAGACAAAATTGATAACAGCAGAATATCAGAAATAAAATCAGTTAGAGAGAAATATGCTTCAAAAGAATTGGTCTTAGAAATGGCACAGAATCTAAGTCAATATGAAAATCAGCAGTCTATTAAATATAACAACATACATGAATACTTTAAAGTATTTAAAGATTTAAAGCATATTACACCTTTTGATCCATTAGGCCTTGATGATGCATTAAGATATTTTTGGCAGTCAAAAGAAGATGAGGAATTATATCTTAATAAACATGCTGCGTTTAATGAATATTATAAAGAAAAAGAATATAAGTTTGAAAATATATTAGTCTACTTTGTATTTAGATACTTTATGAAAGCTGTATTTGATTATGATGCTTCAGCTAAAATCAAGCTTGCAATAGTAAGCTATATAATGATTAAAGAGTTAGCAGTAGTTATATAT
>CAKVNP010000311.1 GCA_934777095.1 uncultured Clostridium sp.
ACATAATATCCCTCCATAATTAAACACTTTCTATTATTTCATCCACAGTCTTATATGGATTATCAACACCTTCAAATAATATTTTACATATATAGTAATACATTATTTCCAACTTTTGCGGGGTAACTTTTCCAGTCTTATATTCAAAGTTAAAGCTTAATCCATTATCTTCTGGTCTATGCATCACAGTAAGATATAAATCATGTGCACAAGCTCCATTAGAGTACCAATTTGTTTTATAATCAATACTATTAAGATCAACAGTTTGTCCTGGTATTTTCTTTGATGATTTCATAGTTAGTGGCTGATATGTTAAGCTAAATGGTTCATAGGTTTCGCCTGGTTTATTATTATAAAACTCTGTTCTATGATTGTAGTATTCAACAGGATTAAAGTTTGCATGCCTAAATAACATATTTTGAGCTTCCCTTATCTTTTCTATGCCTTCAAGGAATGTTTCTTGCTTACTTACTATTGTCCTACATGGGAAACAATGTATTCTTGTACCACCACTTTTCTTTTCTGAAATAGTTGCACGTCTTGCTATAGTAGACACTATTGAAACATCATCTTCATTATTAAATTTTTGAAGATATGTCCTAAGCCCCATCATTAATAAACATACCATTGGAACATTAAAATCCTCACAAAATTTTAATAGTCTTTCTGACGGTTTTCCTTCTAAATTAAATACAGTTATATTAGCATCTACATTATTATTTACATTAAGGACTTTTCTAATAGTTTGATCGCCTCTATTTTGACGTTCTTCCATTAATCTTTCTGCTCCATTAATATCGTTATATATAGGTTCTGAAGATTCTATCAGCGATTTAAAAAATTCTTCATCCTTACTCTTAGCTTTTGAACCTTCCTCATATGCTATATCTTTTTCAAGCTGTTTAATATATGAATACATTTCTCTTGGATATTCAAAGCCATCATACTTCTTATAACAGTAAAGTTCTATTACATCTTTCATAAATATTATTAATGATTGTGCATCCATTGTCATATGGTCAACCAATAAATAAATTCCTTTATAACCATCTGATGTGCTAATCATTACTACTCTATTTAATGGTGCGTTATCTCTTTCAAATGGAGTTTCTGTCCACTCTCTCATTTTTTTATTTGCTTCTTCCATAGACACTTTAGAAAAATCAACAAATTCAATATCACGTTCTTCCTTATCTGCAACGTATTGCATTACTTCTCCATTTTCATCTGTAACAAATCTTATTCTCATTGATTCACATCTTGAATATGCTTCACAAATTGCTTCTTTTAATACTGAAAAATCAATGTCCTCTTTTATAGTTAAGCTTGTCCCTATATTTAATACTTGTTTCTTAGGGCAAAATCTTAATGTATAAAAATGAAGTTTTTGTGCCGCTGTTAAAGGATATAATTTTTTCCCCTCTATCTCCTTAACCATTTATTTTCACTTCCCTTACAAAAAAATCTTTATAGTATGACTCAGCATGACTTGCACCCTTTACTATATATATTTCTTTTGGCGATATACAATTTTCATATATCTTTTCACTCATCCAGCAAGGAACAAAATCATCCTTGTCTCCATGGAAAAATAAAATTGGTACCTTTGCTTTTTTTACTTCCTCTGCTGCATTACATTCATCATAAGTATAACCAGCAACGCTTTTACAAATGCTACTTGCTATATTTATAATTGGATACGGTGGCATATGATACATATTTTTTAATACGTTACTAAATACCTCCCATGGTGAAGTAAATGCACAATCTGAAATTATACCTTTTACATTGTTTGGAAGATCCAAACCACTTGCCATTGTTGCTGTGGCTGCACCCATTGATGTACCATGTATCAATATTTCACATTCTTCTCCTAATAAATCTATTACATACTTTATCCAATTTAATAAATCATATCTATCTAAGCAGCCAAATCCAATATACCTTCCTTCACTTTTGCCATGAGCCCTAGCATCAGGCATTAAAATATTAAAATTTCTATCTAAGTAAAATTTTGATATAGCTGAATAATCACCTATTCCGGCATTACTAGAGTACCCATGAAGGCAAATTACAATCTTTTTTGAATTACTTCTAGGAAATAATGTTCCATGAAGCCTTAAGTTATCATTAGATTTTATATATACATCTTTATGCTCCTGTTTAATGAGCCATCCTTTTTTTTTCTTGATTTCTGGAAAATACTTTCCCCAATCAGTTCCTGACATTTTTTCAGTTCTATTAACATCTACAGCTCCCCTTACCATAGTTCTTCTAAACAAATATGATGCTATAGCTGTTTCAGTTGCTGCTAAACAAACTGCTCCACCAATTATCAATTTTTTTTTCAAATTACACCTCTTATAAAAAAACATTAATTAAATTTTATTAAATCTTATTATTATCATATATCTGCGTATCTTCTAATATATCTGCTACTGCAGAATCATATTGCCTTAATTTTTTTGTTGTCATTTCTAAATTTTTCAATGTATCTTCAACTTTTTTCTTAACATATTCTTTATATCTAAACATTAACTCTCTTCTTTCTGGTATTGTCTCATCACCTTTTATATAGAGAGCTATATATTCTTTTATATTAGAAATTGGCATGTCTATGTCTCTAAGATTTATAAGCATCCGGATCCACTCTAAATCTTCCTCAGTATATTTTCTAACTCCATTTTTATCTTTTTTGACAAACGGAGTTAAACCTTCTTTATCATAATATCTAAGAGTATATATTGAAATATTAAGTATTTTAGATGCATCTTTTATCAAATATTCCATTTTATCCCTCCTTTTAAGTTGATTATAAGTGCTAGAGTGCACTCTATGTCAAATAAATTAGTACGACACATTGTCAGAATATCTTCTCTTAACTCTTATATTTCCTGGGAAATCCCTAAATTTCATTATTTTTTTTGTAGTTTAAACCTTTACTTGATATATAAAAAAAATAGAGAACCTTTTTCGTCCTCAATAAATAAATAATTAATTATCTTATATAAAAATAAAAAAGGTTTTAAGACTTAGTCTTAGAACCTTTAAAATATTATTTATTATCTGTCTTCTCTTGGAATTTATCATTATCAATAATAAATCTTTCATGTATACCTTCGCCAATTTTTCCACGCTCATCAAAAGCTTCAACTTTAAATACAAGCCTTCTTCTATCAACTTCAATAAGTTCTGCTTTAGCTGTCACTTCCATACCAATTGGTGTACTTGCAAGATGTTTAACATTCATTTCTGTTCCAACAGTTCCTTTTCCCTCTTCTAACTCATCTCGTACACTTTTATAGGCAGCCTCTTCCATTAAAGCTACCATTGCTGGTGTTGCATATACCTTTAATTCTCCGCTTCTTAAAGTTTTTGCAATATTATTTTCTGTTACTTGATCTTTTGCTTCGCCAGTTATTCCTACTTTAATCATTTTTTCTCCTATAATTAGATATTTTTTTATTTTATATTATCAATTGTAGCATATATTTTATTTAACAAAATTATTTTAATATATCAATAGTATTTTGATTAGCAGCTTTTTTTGCTGGTAATAAGCTGGAGGCAATTCCAACAATGACAGAAACGCTTATCGCTATAG
>CAKVNP010000312.1 GCA_934777095.1 uncultured Clostridium sp.
TATTATCACTATCCTGTGAAAGATTTAGTAATCTAGTTCTTACTAAATCACTAAAATCAACAACCCCTACTTGATGATGATCAAAGTTCACTGCATCAATAAACTCTTTTGCTGCTTCCTTTGTAGGTGTCATCATATCAAAATATCCTGGTTCACCCATACTTCCTGATTTATCGATTACAAGCATAATATCGCTATCTTGTATATATGTTGTATCCGGGCTACCAGTTACATTTAATGTAACTTCTATTTCTTCTTCACCTGGGTGAACTGTTGTTGTATCAGTGCTTCTTACTACTGATACTGCTTGAACTGCAGCTTCTACTGAAAATGGTATATTATTCATACAAAGTCCAAGTACCATTACTACTAATAGAAACTGGCTTATTCTTTTTTTCATTATTTTTCCTCCCTTAGAATTAATTTAATATCTTCTCTTAATTTTCGTAATTTTTGATAAAAAACCTTATATTGGATTTTCATAAAATTTTCATAGTTTTTTTAACAATTTATTATTTTATTTAAATTTTTCCAGAAAAGAATAATAAAATACAAAATAAAAAACTAGCGAATTATTCGCTAGTTTTTTATCTTAAGCTTTTTATTCTCTCAGTTCCGCTTACGATATTATTAATTCTAACTCCAAAGTTCTCGTCAACAACAACTACTTCCCCTTCGGCTATCACTTTTCCATTTACTAATACTTCAACTGGTTCATCTGCAAGCTTATCTAGCTCTATTAATGATCCATTACCTAAATTTAATATATCTCTAATGCTCTTTTTAGTTCTTCCTAAGATAACTGAAATTTCAAGTGGAACATCTAAGATTAAATCTATATTATCATGTGATTTTCTTGCTTCTCCACTACCTAAAGGGGCAAAATTAGCCGTTTGTACATCAACATGTGGTCTAGGTGCCGGTGCTGCTTGTACTGGCTGAGATTGATATACAGGTTCGTTAACCACTGGTGCTGGTGTTGGTGCTTGCGCTGGAGTTACAGTTTCCTGCATTATTTCCTGCATAGGTTCATTATCGCTATCAGCCTCTCCTGTATCTTCACCCATCATCATCGCAACAATTTTCTTTGCTGTTTCAACTGGCAATATCTGCATGATGCTTGATTCTAGCACATCTCCTATTACCAATGAGAATGATATCTTAACTACTGTTTCATCTTCATCTATATTGCTTGTAAGCATTTGCTCTTTATTTTCCCATACAGTAGATTGTGGAGGTGATATATCAACCCTTCTACTAAACATGGTAGCCATAGATGTTGCTGCTGATCCTATCATTTGATTCATCGCTTCTTGTACAGCACTAATTTCAAGTTCTGATAATTGTGGATTTTCAACTTTACCATCTCCACCCATCATACAGTTAGCTATAACAGCTGCATCTGATGTTTTAATCATCAGCATATTTCTACCTGAAATTCCCTCAACATACTCAACATCAAGAATAATATTTGGTACATCGAAATTTTCTTTTATTTCTCTTATTGTTGATATGCTTACCACAGGGGTAGTTATATTAACTTTTTGATTTACTAATTGGTATAAAGCTGTAGAGGCAGAACCCATTGATATATTTCCAACTTCACCTAATAAATCTTTTTCTATATCTGATAATATTTCGTCCCTTTCTTCAGTTAAAATCTCTTCATCATTCCCTAACTCACCATTTAGTAGTGAATTAATTTCTTCTTGTGATAAAAAACCGTTACTCACACTCATTCACTTCCTTATTTATAGTATCTAAAATTTCCACTCCAGAAGATTTGCCTACAATACCTGGTTTCGCAATATAACATAATTGATCCTGTACATATACAGATACTGGATCCACTGTTTTTGAATCAAGCTTAATTACATCTCCAATAACCAAATCTAAGAATTCTTCAACCATTATTTCAGTCTTTCCAAGCTCAGCTTTTAATTCAACTTCAACTGGCTGTATGTTATTTTCTAAAAGTGCTCTTACATTTTCATCTTCATCTTCATTAGAATTTCTCATGCCATATTGAACAACTAGCTTGTCTAAAATTTTCTCAATCGCTAAATATGGTATACATAAGTTTAAGTATGTATTGTCTTTTCCTAACTCAACAGAAAAACTTAATAATGCTACTGGTTCATTCGGAGCTAAAGTTTGATTACCCGCTGGATTTGTTTCTAAGCCTTCATATTCCGGCTCTACTTCCATTATTTCAGACCATGCTAACTTTAAATGGCTTATAGTATCTCTACATACCTTAGAAATTATATTTTTCTCAATATCAGTTAATTCTTTAGATATATTTCCCTTTTTCCCTGCTCCTCCAAGTAAAATATCAAGCATTGTATATGCAAAATCAGGGTTTATCTCCATTAATATATTTCCTTGTAACGGATGTAACTTAAAATAAGAAATTATAGTAGGATTAGGTATTGATCTAATAAACTCCCCATAAGGAACCTGTTCTACATTCTCAATATTCACTTTTATGCTTCTTCTTAATTGCCCAGTTAAATAGTTACTAATAATTCTTGCAAAATTATCATGAACCTTTTCCAGGGTTCTTATATGATCTTTGGAGAACTTTTGCGGACTCTTAAAATCATAATTCTTCACCTTATGCTTCTCTTCATCCGCTGGCTTAATAGTTTCTGGTTCAACATCTCCAGATGACAAAGCAGATAGCAAAGCATCTATTTCACCTTGAGATAATACATCAGCCATTTATATTCCTCCCTTATCTATATATTAACTACTTTATTTATATCAATAACTGTTAATAAATAATCGTTAAATTCAATGACACCTCTAATATGTTCTTTTCCGTCATTTGTTACTGTTTGAAGTGTTGTATCATCGATTTCTACAACTTCAACTACTTCATCAACAGCTATGCCAACCTCTTCATCATCAAGCTTTAAAATTATTATATTTTCTTGATTTCCTTCAGTTTTAATATCTAGCAGCATGCTTATATCTACTAAAGGTTTTATACTTCCTCTTAAATTAATCAGACCTTTTATATGTTCCGGTGCTGTTGGAACTTTAGTTATCTGCATCATATCACTTATATTTTGTATCTTTTCTGTTTCAGTAGCAAAATATTCACTACCTAACCTAAATATTATAAATTGCATAGGGCACTTCCTCCTATTTTGACGTTGGCCATCTTAGCCAACTATCTTCTTTATAGCTTCTAAAACTCTATCTGCTTGGAATGGTTTTACGATGAAATCATTTGCTCCAGCTTTAATTGCATCCATAACCATAGATTGTTGTCCCATTGCTGAACACATAATAACTTTTGCTGCAGGATTTATTGCTTTTATTTGTTTTACAGCTTCTATACCATCCATTTCAGGCATAGTAATATCCATTGTAACTAAGTCTGGTTGATGTGCTTTATATAATTCTACAGCTTCTAGTCCATTAGCTGCTTCACCAATTACTTCATATCCATTCTTTTGTAAAATATCCTTTATCATCATTCTCATAAACGCTGCGTCGTCAACTATTAATATTTTTGCCATTTTTTATTCCTCCTAATTTAGCCCATTCCTAATTTTTTTAATATATTTTCTAAAGAACCTGGTTCAGGT
>CAKVNP010000313.1 GCA_934777095.1 uncultured Clostridium sp.
TTATTAGCCTCTGCCAATATTTCTTCTTCTGTCAAAGTAATCTCTGGATGCTTAGCTGCCAGCTCTTTTACTATATTATTAAATTCGTTCCTGCTTGGCTTAGAAAAACTTATAGTCACACCAAACCTGTTAACTAATGAAAGCTTTTCCTCCATAGTATCTGAGCGATGAAGTTCTTGATCCATGTCACTTCTATCATTCCAAGTTTCCCTAATTAAATGTCTTCTATTAGATGTGGCATAAATAAGTACATTATCAGGCTTAATTTCTAAGCCTCCTTCAATCACTGCTTTTAGATATTTATATTCAATTTCAAATTCCTCAAAAGATAAATCATCCATATATATAATAAACTTATAATTTCTGTTTTTAATTTTACTTATTACAGAAGATAAATCTTTAAACTGATGCTTATATATTTCAATCATCCTTAATCCTTGCGGTGCATATTTATTAATTATAGCTTTTATACAAGTAGATTTTCCTGTACCGCTATCACCAAATAACAGCACATTATTTGCTGCCCGCCCTTCTACAAAAGCTTCAGTATTATCAATAAGCATCTTCTTTTGAATTTCATATCCTATTAAATCATCAAAAGATACTGATTCTAAATTATTTATTGGAATCAATTCCAATTTATCCTCATGTTCTATTCTAAAAGCATTATTTAACCCTATAAGTCCTACCCCATTGTCTTTATAGAATTCTGTTACCAGCTTAAATATTTCATTTTCATCTTGTGCCTTATTTATTTGCCTACTTAAATGCTGTACCTTTTCTGATACATTTTTATTATACATCCGTTCTTTTTTGCCCACTGCCTGATAATTACACAAAACAGTAAAGCAATTTATACCTAAGTATTCTTCTATTTCAGTAAAATCATAATGAAATAACTGTTTAAATATTTTAAAATCATTAAGAGCAAAAATCTCAACACTTCCATCATTGGCACCGATTTTTTCACAAGTTATTGCAAATGGATTTTCCTGAGTTACAAGCAGATAAGTCAAATAATTCTGCCACAGATTTTCATTAAAGCCATAATCAGTAGCTATCTCTAAAAGTTTATTTACTTCATGATATATTTCATTTATTAACTCATCTTTTGGTAAGGATACTTCATCAAATTTTCTAAATATTTCTCCTAGATTATATAAAATACTATTCTTATTTAAATCTCTATAGATAATTAACTGTGATATTTTTTTATACATTTTTAGCCCCCATTAATTTACTTATTTATTATTGTGATAAGTTCTGTACTAATGTATTAATAGCATCCTGATTTAAGCCAGTTGCTTTGCCCACTGTACCTCCAAGCCTTTCCCATACATAATTATGAACTTCTACTGCATTACTAAAGTCTAATTTCTTCCATGGCAATAACATATTATATAAAGTTTCATCTTTATCTTTTACTAACTCTATAGTATAGTCTATAAAACCTCTATCTATAGGCATTTCCTCCCATATCTCATCATCTTCCGCTACAATAATAGAATTAGCTCTTAAATGAATCTCATAATATAATTGATCAACAGTATATCCACTGCTATCAATTGAAGCTTCCTGCTGATTCTGCTGTTGTTGCCCTTCTGTTTGTGCTGCTGGTTCCTTTTCCTCTTCATTCTTTGTTTCTTCTTTATTATCCTCTGCAGAGGTACCTATATTTTCTTCAACATTTTTACCACTAGCCTTTACTGTATCTTTTTCCGTATTCCCTAATAATTTAACTATTAAAAAGAAACTTCCTGCAGCAATAACGAATAAGATTATTAGAATAATGACCATTTTTTTAATACTATGGCCTTCTTCATCATATCCTCCTCTTCCCATATTTACACCTCCTAAATATATCCACCATAATTATAGCATATTTTACCATATTAATTTTCTTTAGATATTTATAGAAAAAAAGAGATGAAGAATATTTTTAAAAATATTCTTCATCTCTTTTTTCTAAAAACTTTGCTAAAGACTGCTGATTTAAGCTGCAATAACTTGTCCTTCTTTAGTCAGTTGTTTTATTTTTTTATAATAAGTATAAGCTAATGGTACTGCTGCCGCAATCCATGCTAATGGATCTGATAAACATATCCCTGTAAATTCAAAAAATTGTGGTAAAGTAAAAGCAACTATAGCTCTTGCCACTAATTCATATACCCCTGCCATCATTGGCACAAAAGATTCCCCTATTCCTTGAAGAGCATTTCTATAAATAAAAATTAATCCTAAAGGTATATAGAAAGCAGCTGAGTAATTAAATACTTCCTGTGCATAAGCAAATATCTCTGCAGTTGGATTATCAATAAATAAAGTAACAAACCATTTACCTAAGAATACTAATAACGCTGCAGCTAAAAGGCTGATAATAATAGATATTATTGTACTTTTCTTAACGCCTTCTTTTATTCTTTCATAATTACCAGCTCCTAGATTTTGTCCACAATAAGTTGCCATGGTCATTCCAAAGGAAATTGCCGGCTGCATTGAAAGCTGTAATACCTTAGATGCTGCTGTATAGGCAGCAATAACAGTAGAACCAAATACATTTAAAGCTCCTTGCACTGTCATTATTCCTATTGCAGTAATAGAGAATTGTAATGCCATTGGCACTCCAACCTTAAGGTGTTTCTTATAATATGTGTTTTCAACTTTAAAATCTTCTTTCTTAAGTCTTAGCACTTTAAATTTTGCATATGAGTAAATTAAGCATAATATTCCCGAAACTCCTTGGGAAATAATTGTTGCATAAGCTGCTCCTTTAACTCCCATTGAAAAATTAATAATGAAAACTAAATCTAGCACTATATTTAAAACAGAAGAAATAATTAAAAATATTAATGGTGTCTTACTATCACCTAATGCTCTTAATATAGCAGCTGACATATTGTAAATTACAACTGCCCCTGTGCCTGCATATAAAATATTAACATACGAAGATGCATCTTCAAAAATGTTAGCTGGTGTATTCATCAGCTTTAATAAAGGTCTTGACCCTACTAAACTAATTGCAGTTATTACTATTGTACATATAATAGATAAAGTAATTGCACTAGCTATGGCATGCTTTAATTCATTTTCTTTCTTTGCACCAAATTTCTGTGAAACCAAGACAGCAAAACCACTTGTCATTCCTACAGTAAATCCATTAATAAGAAATACCATTGACCCAGTAGTTCCTACAGCTGCTAAAGCCTCAACTCCTACAAATCTTCCAACAATTATAGTATCAACCATACTATAAAACTGCTGAAATACATTTCCAATCAATAAAGGAATTGTAAACATTAAAATTAGTTTAACTGGATTCCCTTTCGTCATATCATTCGTCATTTTATTTATCCTCCGTATTATTTACATTCCGATTATATAGGATATCATCTTTTTTGATATTTTAAAAGACCTTTAAGAATTATAGTTAAATTAGTTCTTTCAAATAACATTAATTTCCAATACAAAACTCATACTTAAATCGAAAAAGCGATAGAATATTATTATATCCATCGCTTCTTTTATTTTAATATACAAACTCTAAATTTTCCTTTTCGTTAAAGAAATCAGAATAATCTATAT
>CAKVNP010000314.1 GCA_934777095.1 uncultured Clostridium sp.
TATCAGGATATAAGTCTAAGCAATGCCCTAAATGAGCACCTGTTGGGAAAAGAGGAGAATGAACAAAAAGAATCTTTTTTTTAGTACAATCTTTACAAATTTCCTTAAGCCAATAAATCTGTTCTTGGCTTACGATATGTGTATATGGATAATGAAATGAATTTAAAATTATCAGACGTATATTTTCAAAGTCAGTGTAATAAACAGTTTTATTATGGTTTAAGAGACTAGTATCATCATTAATCATATCATCATAGAAGTTTTTAAATTCTTTTTCATATAAATCATTTTTGGGAACAATATTAACTTCGTGGTTACCTATAACAGGCAGCAATCTAATATTCCCGTGGTATTTACATATTATGCTTTTAAAATCATTTAATTGTCTTTTCAGAATTGAAGAATCTTTTCCGCCTGCAACAGAATCACCACAAATTACAATAAATTGTGCAGGGGGATCTAGTTTAGATGATGCTTTCATTAAAGAGTTGAGAACTTTTTTATTAATACCATTATCTTTACCCTTAGAATCGCCAAAAATTATGAATCTCATTTATTAACCTCCTGAATTGTTATGTGTCATCCATTTAGAATACATGTCAGGTCTTAATTTTTGTACATAGTATAAAAATATGTTTTTATAACCAAGCTCATCTAAACCTTGTAAAATAAGTTTGGGATACTCGGTATACTTTTTCATCGCCTTTGAAGTATCAATAAGTTTTAATTTATTGTCTCGTGTAATAAAGATATGAAAGATAGCGGTATCTAATCTATTATAGCCAATAAAATACATACTTTCATAAAGTTCAATTATTTTTATAGCTAAGGATTCAGTTAATGTGTTTACTTGCAAATACTTATTAAGTTCCTGGCCAGTTATCAGTTCACGGACAATATGATTATCACCATAAGAATATATATTAGGAAAATGATTATCTATCTGTCCAATAAGCAGAGAGTTAACTTCATCAATGCATGCATTCTTATGCTTAAATATTTTTATGCATTTAAAGGAGTTTATTTTATAAACTTTTCCTTGAGTGCCACTACCTAAAAGTTCTAAATTGCTTATTTTTATTCCGTCGTAAAGCTTTATATAAATCACCTATAATAAATTATTAATAATAACAATATATGAAATAATAATGGAATGTGAATAGTAAAAAAGTGGTAAAATGAATTAGAGGTGATATAAATGAAAAAGACTTTAGTCTTATATGAAACATATTATGGAACCACAAGAAAAGCAGCGCAATATTTTTCTAAAATAGCAGGAAATGTTAAGCTTTTAAATGTATCTGATACATTAAATGATTTATCATGTTACGACAATTTAGTTTTGTTTTTTGCTTTCCATGGATATCAGACAGCATTTGATATTAAAGAATATCTAAAGAGTGTAAAAGACCAATTAAAGAGTAAAAAGGTTATTTTATTTGGTGTAGGTTTATATAAAAAAGATTTGGAAAATTATTGCCAGGATATAGAAAAATCAATGGGGAGAGATGCAGATAGAATAGGTTTTATCGAGGGACAGTTGCGGGTTAATGAGCTTACTGCTAGCGATAAGGAAGTATTAAGCAATTTTCTAGGCAATCACAATATGCATTTAATGGATATGGGAAAACTTAAATTAGAAGAGGTATGTAGCTTAGCTTGTAGTTTTAGAGACATATTAAATGAAATAGATAATAAATTAGATGATTTTAAATTAAAATCAGAAATAGAAAATTATCTTGAAAAGCATAATACCTGTACTTTAGCCACAGGCTATGGTGATTATGTACGTGCAACCCCAATTGAGTACATTTATTATAAAGATAATTTTTATTTCATTACTGAAGGTGGCTATAAGTTTAACGGAATTTTACAGAACAGTAATGTTTCTATAGCAATTTATGATGAATACACAGGAATGAATAGTTTAAAAGGGTTACAAGTTACAGGACAAGCTACATTGATAGAAATAAATAGCGAACTTTATAATAAGGTAATGGATTACAAGGGGATAAAGTACGCAAACATTCCAATTGACATGAACATTCTTGAAGTAAAACCATTAAAGTTTGAGTTTTTAAACTCAGACTTTAAAAAATTAAATGCTGATGCAAAACAAATTTTATAGTGGAGTAGATGTAAAATGGAGAATCCCTTTTTAAAGAATGGATATTTAGGATTAAATGCTTCTATCAATAAATTATTTATTGCACAAATGCCCACTGCTCATTCAGAAATGAATTATGAAGGAAAGAGAGCCTTTGAATTATTTTCTACTAGTTTATTTATTGATGAAATAAAGAAAAATTATATAGGTTTACAACTGGATTTATCAAATGTAGAAGAAAAATATTTACCACAGTATTTAGACCAATGTTTAGCTTCTAAAAATGAAGATATAAGAATAAAAGCAGAAGAAATAGTAGGAGAATTTGGCAAGCGGCTAGGAGTGATTTTTTTAGTTTTAAAAAAGGGACAAAAGAAAAATAGATTAGCACGAGCTGATTGGAATGATGATTGCTGGGATTATTGGGCACAGATAGATAATATAATCCTGTGTGGAGGTCTTGCTAGCTCTAATATAGGGCATATATTAAGAAAACAGATTGAAAGGGTTTTTGAGGAGGAAAAAGAACAGTGTTATAATATTGTGCTTATTGATAATTCAGCAAATATAGCAGCAGAAGGCTGTGCTTCATTCATTCAGTGCAAAGATATAGAAAATACGTATTTAATTCTAGACTGTGGCCAAAGTTTTATTAAAAGAAATCTTGTAACTATTAAAAGCGGCAAGATAATTAAATTAAAAGAATTAAGCAAAGTTCTAGCTAAACATGTAAAATGGGAATATGAAGATGTAATTAATGAAACAAAGGAAGCTGTGGAATTAAATAATTATCTATTATCGATAATACAAAACACCATAAATGAATCTAATCTTCAATTAGGAAGGGAAATAGTAATAAGCATTGCAAATTATATTAATTGTGGGCAGATTGCTAATAGAGGGGGGTATGGTAAGTTGAGATTACTATCGGAAAACTATGAAAGATATTTAGCAGATCAGTTGTCTGAAAGATATAAGACCAAGATAGATATAAAGCTTGTTCATGATGGGACAGCAATGGCAGCAGCATTTAACAAATATAAAAATGCTGTATGCATATCATTAGGAACAGCTTTTGGAGTAGGCTTTCCTAATGCTTTAGGTAAAAAAATATGATAAATGTTGTTTTTGATATAAAGTTATTGTTAAAATTCTCGACATATAAAAAGTCATGTAAAAATAATTAATCAGCAAAATTAAGGAAACTTAATGACGCAAAGCTATAGGGACTAAGGTTAATGTAACTATGTCTGCCAGTTGCCAAAGAGTACATTATACTTTTTGATTTCAAATGATAAGTTTTACTAAATGTAAGATATAATATTAATTTGAACTATAGCTGCTTATAATTATAGGCAGCTTTTTATGTACTTCTGAAGGTAAATAAATATCGATAGTGTAAAGTTTGCTATGAAAAAATATGCTATTGCCTATTTTTGAAAAGTAACACAAAAAAGCTATTTAATATT
>CAKVNP010000315.1 GCA_934777095.1 uncultured Clostridium sp.
CAATCAACAATAATATTTTTCATATCTTCAAACCTTTCCACCACTTTAATATTTGCGCCTCCATGTTTAGGCCCCTTTAAAGAGCCTAAGGCCGCTGCGATTACTGAATAGGTATCTGTACCTGAAGATGACACTACATGTGTGGTAAATGTTGAATTATTTCCTCCACCATGTTCTGCATGAAGTACTAGTGCTAAATCTAAAATTCTTGCTTCCAGCTCTGTATATTTACTATCCGGCCTTAACATATACAATATATTTTCTGCTGTTGATAAATCAGCCCTTGGTGTATGTATAATAAGGCTTTCGTCATTATGATAATGATTATATGCTTGATAACCATACACTGATAATAAAGGAAACATTGCAATAAGCTGTAAACTCTGCCTTAATACATTTGCTGTTGATGTATCATTAGGATTTTCATCATAAGAATATAAAGTTAATACGCTTCTTGCCAGCGTATTCATCATATCATAGCTAGGAGCCTTCATTATTACATCTCTTACAAATGAACTAGGCAGACTCCTATAACTTGCTAATAGCTCATTAAAAGCTTCTAATTCTTCCTTATTAGGTAAATTGCCAATTAATAAAAGATAAGCTGTTTCTTCAAACCCAAATCTTTTTTCACTAACGAAGCCTTTTACTATTTCTTCAACATCAATTCCTCTATAATATAATTTTCCTTCACATGGAACTAGTTTACCATTAACCTCTTTTTTTGCATTAATTTCTGATACCTCTGTTAAACCTGTAAGTACACCTTTACCATTTAAATCTCTAAGTCCTCTGAATACCTTATGCTGCAGATACAATTCTAAATCAATTTTATTATTATTCACACACATTTCATTTAAAAACTCTACTTCCGGCGTAATAGCTGAATAATTTCTTTCTGATACAGTATTCATTCTTTATCCTCCTTCCTAAGTTTTCCAAATTGAATATTAATACTATATTAACACATTTTAATTGTAAAATTCTACCTTTTATTTTTTTAATTATTTTTATCATTTTTCTAAACAATATATGAAACCCCCTATAAAAATATATTTATAGGGGGTCTTTTATGCTTTTTTGCCTTTTCTTATAATAACAACTGAGCTAATTATTACTATTAATAAGATAATAATCCCAACTGCTATATTTATTAAGTTTATTGCTTTAAATGATAATATAACACTAGTATCCGGATTTAAATCTGCTAAGGTATAATCCCACTCTACTGTATTACTCTCTAAAATCTTTCCATTGCTTTCTACTACTTGGAAAGGAATATTTAAAGTCAGAGTATATGGTATATTTCCAAGATATGTTCTAATACTTTCATCCATATTATTAATTAAAGTTCCACTTAAGCTATTTATTCCTTTGGCTTGGGTAACTATTTCATCAACTAAGTTTTTCTTTAAATTTGCTTTAACAGTATATGTGTTAAAAAATAAACCTTTTTCCGTGTCTACTGTAAGGTTTACATATTCATCTATTAAATCAATTTCACTTGCTTCAACTTCTGTTCCGTTTATATTTTTAAATGTATTTATCATATCGCTAAGCTTAATTTTATTTGTTTTAATTATTACTTCCTCTACATTTAAGCTATCTTTAGTGTACTTGTTAATTTCTCCATATTTATCTCCAAATACTTTATTTAATAAATCATTATTTACTACAGTACCTATAATATTATCATAAGCAACTCTAATAGTACTTTCCGTACTACCATTTTTATTTATTTTTACATCTGTACCTACTTCTGCTTTGCCACACCCTACAAAAAAACTTAGGGATATAATCAGCACTAGAAGTTTAATTATTCTTTTCATATCACGCCCCCTTTTTTCTTATTATCTACTGATTTAATTATAAATAATCTAACTAAAACTTACAATTATCTATATAAAAAAGCTACGCCTAAACAGCATAGCTTAATACTATAATTCAATTTCAGTGACCTTATTATCTATAAGCGACTTTTTAACATCAATAACTCTTTGATTAGATGATCCTCTATATTTTAGCATTATGTCACGTTTATCAATTTGAAATTGTCCATCAATAAGCACATCTACTTGCTTTAATAATTCTAATCTCTTAGGGTTTTGAATTATCTCATCAAATGTATAACCTGACCATAGCCAAATAGGCTTTTTAACTTCTGCATTTAATCTTTTAAGTAGATTTAATAATGTATCATCCATAATCTGCTGCATAGGTTCTCCACCTAATATATTTATCCCCTTAATCTGAGGATTTAAAGAATACTTAATAAATTCTTCTTCAGTTTCTTTAGTAAATTCATTTCCATAATTAAAATCCTGTTGTTCTTCATTAAAGCAGCCCTCACATTTATGTGTACATCCACTTACAAAAAGAGTTGTTCTTATATTAGGCCCATTTGTTACATCAAATTTTCTTATCTGTGCATATCTCAAAATTTATTCCCCCTACATTACTCATATAAACTCTATAATTACTTATATTTCTCTAAAAATAATCCATTCAACATTTTATATTTTCTTCTATTTGAATAATATACTTTATTTGAATTAATTATTTTTTGAATAAATCTAAAACTAACTCCATATTCATAAAAAAAATACTCCTTACATTCTTCTACTGAATCAAATAAAAAGCTCTTTTCATTTAAACTTCCTTTTACTTTTCTTCTAACTTCTTGCCCAATCCTTCGTTTAGCTTCTTCAGTATGCTTTTTCCCTATATTTGCTCTTCTAATGTTATTTCTCCATTCAACAATCTTCTCATCAGTCATGAAATCCTTAACATCTTTCCTATACATAGGATTTTTATCACCTATATACATACCTTTTTTCTTTTCGCTCATTTTAAGTTTAGACTCTTCTGTATGAAAATGACCTTTGTTTTTTCCAAGACAACTCGCCCTCATTTTTTGTGAGTATTCCTTCTTCCTTTCCAAAGACATCATTGATACTACATCACCACCATCTCCTCCCCATGTTTGGTTAGTAATATTGTATCCATAATCGCATATATATTTATTAATATACCAGCATTCTGTCATCAATGCCTCTTCATTAGTCAAGCCACTCTCTAATATAGCTACTGCTACATCTATAAAATTCTTTTCACAAAATTTTAATACATCAGTAAAATATTTATTTCGCTTTCTTACTGTAAAGCATCTATCTGCTTTCCCTTTACCAACATAGAAAGGTTCATTAGTATCTAGTCTTATCCATTCATAAACATAATACTTTTCCATTTTTACCTCCAAAAAATAGATAATACTACACTTGTAATATTATCTATTTTTTAGATTATTATTCTTTTTTATAAATGAAGAACTCTATCTCCAATTTCAGCTGTTCTTCCCTTATTCCAGAAATTAGTTCCAATATCGTATATACCGTTGGTTTCCCAATACTTTAACACTTATTTAAGTCGGACTAGACTATACCTTTGCATAAAACATGCATTACCATTATAGTCGTTGAGCCTTCTCCCTATTACATAACTTAGGAGCTTGGTTGCGGATTTTCCAATCATCATTCCTTTTTACCATACCTAAAATAGTTACTTTCAGCCATTA
>CAKVNP010000316.1 GCA_934777095.1 uncultured Clostridium sp.
TCCGCCTAATATTTCATCAACAACTTCTCTTTCATCAAAGTGGATTACACCGTCATTTGTGATTTGATAAGTTTCGTGTCCTTTACCAGCTAAAACAACCACGTCACCAGGTTCAGCCATCTTTAAGGCAAGTCTAATTGCTTCTACTCTATTTTCAATTGATAAATAGTTTGTTTTTTCGATACCAACTACGATTTCTTTAATAATAGCCATTGGGTCTTCATCTCTTGGATTATCAGAAGTAATGATAACTAAATCAGCAATTTCACTACCAACTCTTCCAAGTTCAGCTCTCTTAACCTTATCTCTGTCTCCACCACTTCCGTAAACAGCAATAAGTCTGTTTTTAGTGAATCCTCTTAAAGTTTCTAAAATATTTTTCATTCCATCTGGAGTATGTGCAAAGTCAATGATTATTTCATATGGTATATCGTATTTGTCACCAATTCTTTCACATCTACCTGGTACCACTACATCTAATAGACCTGCTTGAATTTCTTCATCTGAAGCTCCTAGTTTCTTAGCAGCAGCTATTGTTCCTAATGCATTATAGATATTGTATTCTCCTGGAAGTACAAACTTATATTTAATTCCATTACATTCAAAGATTATATCTTTTTCTTCTAATGTTATATTTTTAGCTCTATAATCACTTTCATCATTTATTGAATAAGTAATGATTTCTTTACCAAGTTTTCTTGCATCATCACAAACGTTGTGTCCATAATTATTATCTATATTAACGACACATGTATTACTTCTTTCGAATAATTTAAATTTAGCATTGTAGTAATTTTCAAAAGTTTTGTGGAAGTCAAGATGGTCTCTTGTTATATTAGTAAATATACCTATTTCAAAGTGGCATCCATAAACTCTATTAAGCTCTAGAGAGTGTGATGAAACCTCCATTACACAATATTTACATCCTTTATCAACCATATCTCTGAATAATTTTTGTAATTCTAAAGATTCTGGTGTAGTTCTGTGTGATTCAATTTTTTCATCACCTATGTAATTTGCTATAGTTCCTATTAAACCAACTTTTTCCCCTGATTTTTCTAATATTGATTTTAAGATGTAAACACTTGTAGTCTTACCATTTGTTCCTGTTACTCCAACAAGCTTTAGCTCTTTAGTTGGATGTCCATAGAAGTTTGCTGCCATTGTAGCAAGAACTTTTCTTCCTTCTTCAACTCTTAATACTGTTACATTTTCATTGATTAAATCGTAATTTAAATCTTTTTCACAAATTATAACAGATGCTCCTGCCTCTATTGCCTTAAATGCATAGTCATGTCCATCTACTTCATATCCTGAAAGACATACAAATATATCATTAGCAGATATTTTTATACTATCATATTGTATATGATTAATATCTTTATCTAAACTTCCTTTAATTACTTTATAACTTACCCCTTCTAAAATTTCTAATAATTTCATCCTTAATCTCTCCTTTTTATTAGTACTTTCTTTACTACAACACAAAAATTTAGCATGTGAGCGCCCCACATGCTAACAAATTTAACCTATCTAATCCCCATACTCTTCATCTAGAGTAAGTTGGACTTCACTAGAACCTGGTATAATTACTTCACCTGCAGGAATGCTTTGATCCATTATCAAGCCTTCCCCTTCATAAGTAAATTTAATTCCTAAATCATCTAGCAATGTTTTTGCAGAATCAAGAGAATATCCCATTAAATCAGGCATTACAACTGTGGTCTCTGCTGAAGCTTCCTCACCTAAGTAAATTGTAACTTTCTCGCCTTCTTTAATTGTATAACCAGGATAAGGCATTACATTTGTTATAATATCACCACTACCTTCTATATTATACTCTATATTCTCATCTTTTAATATAGTTTTTCCTTCATCTAGTGATTTTCCTCTTACTTCTGGAATAACAACTTCCTTAATAATTGGATTATAATCCTCAGAAAAATCTGAATTCATATAATTAAATATATCAGTAAATAAAATTTTTGCAAGTGGTGCTACTATCTGTCCAGCATAATATACACCAGTGCTTGGTTCATCTATAGATATAAATATTGTAATTTCCGGATCATCTATAGGTGCCATTGCTGCCATTGATGATATATATTTTCCTGGCTCATATCCACCAGTAACAGGATTAACTTTTTGAGCTGTTCCTGTCTTTCCACCAATATGGTATCCCTCCATATAGCTCTTGCTTGATCCGCCTTGATTAACAGTTCTCTCTAAAAAGTCACGTAATGTTGCACAGCTTTCTTCTGAAACAACATCCTTTTGAATAGTAGGCTCAAATACCTTATCCATAATCTTTTCACCATTACTATTATAATGTGAAATTTCTTTCATTACATGTGGCTGGATTAAGTCTCCCCCATTAGCAAGAGCATTAAAAGCTGTCATATATTGAACTGAATTAACTGTATTAGTCTGACCAAAAGAAATTGTAGCTAAATCTGATTCCGTTATACTTTCCACCTTTTTAACTATACCTGAAGCCTCACCTGGCAGATCTACACCTGAAGTTTTACCAAAGCCAAGCTTTTTAATATACTCACATAATGTTTCCTTGCCTATTTTTTCACCAAGCTTCATAAATCCAACGTTACAAGAATTCTGCAATATTTCTGAAAGCTTTTGACTTCCATGACCTGATGTTTTCCAGCATTTAATTGTATGTGACCCTACCTGCAGGCTTCCTCCACATTCAAAGGTATCATCTTCGGTTACTATTTTCTCCTCTAAGGCAGTAACCATAGTTACAACCTTGAAAATAGATCCTGGTTCAAAAGTATCATTTACCAGCCTGTTTCTCCACATTTTCTGAAGCTTTTCTCCACTAGTTTCACCTGAAAAATCTTCATATCCCTCAAAAGGATTATTAGGATCATAATCAGGTTTATTCACCATAGCCAGTATTTCACCATTTTTAGGATTCATCACTAAAATAGAAACTGCTTTAGCCTGATTGTCCACCAAGGCTTTTTCTGCTACCTTTTCTGCTATAGATTGTATTTTTTCATCTACAGTCAGCTCAACATCTTTACCATCTATCGGCTCTGTAAACTCTGAAATTGTATAATCTACATTTTCGCTATTTCTATCAAGCTCAGTAACCCTCATCCCTGGAACCCCTGCTAAATATTCATTATACTGAAGTTCTACACCTGTAAGTCCCTCTCCATCTACATTTGTACATCCTAAAACATGAGCTAAAAACTCACCTTTTGGATAATATCTTTTAGTATCTGCTGAAACAATAACACCATCTATATCAAGTTCTTTAACCTTATCAGCACCTTGTTTTTCAATACGTCTTACAAGATTAGCAGACCCTGCATTTTCACCTGATGCTAATTTTGTTTCAAGTTTTTTAAGAACTTCACTTTCTTGCATACCTACTGCATTTGCAATAAGCGGCGCTATATCAGTATTACTTTTACCATTCTTTTTTAAATACTGCCTTACAGAATTCAAATCAAAGTCAACTCTGTATACATTTGCTGATACCGCAAGTTCAACACCATTCCTATCAAGTATACGCCCTCGCCTTGCATCAATCCTTACT
>CAKVNP010000317.1 GCA_934777095.1 uncultured Clostridium sp.
TAATGAAATTTCTGTAATATCCTCATGGACTTGTACATCATAGTTACTTATAAGTAAGCCATCATATTTTAAAGATATTTCATCATATTTATATAAAACATCTTTATCAGAAAGATTTACAATACAAACAAGCTTTTCATTTTCAAGAGTTCTTGTATATGCATATATATTTTCATCCTCTTCTAATATAAGATCATAAACTCCATATGTTAGAGGCAGATTATCTTTTTTAATTTTTATCATCTTCTTATAGAAGTTTAATATTGAATTTTCATCATTCTTTTGTGCTTCAACATTAATTTCTTCATAGTTTGGATTTACATTTATCCATGGCTTAGCCTTAGAAAATCCTGCATTTATTCCTGAATTCCATTGCATTGGTGTACGTGCATTATCTCTTGAAATACCCCAAATAGCTTTTAGTGCTTCTTCCTTGCTTGCACCTGCCTGGATTTTTTCATTATATATATTCACAGATTTAACATCATTGTATAAATCTATTGAATCAAACTTAACATTAGTCATGCCAATTTCCTGACCTTGATAAATAAATGGTGTTCCTTTTTGCATAAAGTACATTAATGCAAAAGCTTTAGCACATTGATTTAAATATTCACCATCATTTCCCCAAGTAGATACTACTCTTGGAATATCATGATTTTCTATAAATAATGCATTCCATCCTTTTCCTTCTAATGAATTCTGCCATTTAGTAAGTACTTCTTTATATTTTTTCGGACAGAACTTTACTTCTCCTTCTTCTCCCCATAGCTGAAGATGCTCAAATTGGAATATCATATTGAACTTTCCTTGTTCTTCTCCAACCCATAACTCTGATTCATCTGCATTTACACCATTTGCTTCACCAACAGTCATTATGTCATATTTAGCAAATGTATTTTTATTTAATTCATCTAAATAGTCATGTATTCCATCAACATTCATATGCTTGTCAAAAGATGATACATAATCTAGGTTATGAGGATTGTTCATATCACATAAACCATCTTCTTTTTTAATATGGCTTATTGCATCTACTCTGAATCCATCTATGCCTTTATCAAGCCACCAATTTATCATTTTATAAATCTCTTGTCTTACTTCTTCATTATCCCAGTTTAAATCTGGCTGTCTTTTACTGAATAAGTGAAGGAAGTATTCCTTAGTATTTTCATCATATTCCCAAGCTGAACCTTTAAATATACTTTCCCAATTGTTTGGCTCTGCTCCATCTTTTCCTTCTCGCCAGATATACCAATCTCTCTTTGGATTATCCTTAGAAGATTTTGATTCAATAAACCATTCATGTTCATCACTTGTATGATTTATTACTAAATCAATAATTAATTTCATATCTCTTTTATGTACTTCTGATAATAACTGATCAAAATCTGCCATATTACCAAAATCACTCATGATATCTTGATAATCACTTATATCATATCCATTATCATCGTTTGGCGATTTATACATTGGACATATCCAAATTACATCAATACCTAAATCTTTTAAATAATCTAGTTTTGAGATTATTCCTTGTAAATCACCTATCCCATCGTTATTTGAATCCATAAAGCTTCTTGGATATATTTGATATCCTACAACTTCTTTCCACCATTTTCTTTTCATAATTAGACCTCCATACTACTATTAATTGTGCAACCGTTTGCCTAACTCTTAAAAAAATATTGCACAGTTAATATCACTATTCTACAGATTATTAAACTGTACATTATTTTTTTATATCAATTACGTGCTATTTATAATTTAATTATAACTTATGTATATAATATATCACGATTTGAAACTGTTTACAACATCAAATTTTGCCATTTTTAATAATTATTCTTATTTTCCTTCATTTTCCTTCATTTTCCTCTTCTTTTCACAACCTGTGCAACCGTTTGCCTGTTTTCTTTCAAATAAAGATTTTCTTTCAACTAATTTAGTATCTATAATATAAAACCTCTTATTATTTTCTTTCTTTTCTAATTTATCTATCAGTAATTTTGTAGCATAAAATCCCAATTCTTCTGAATTAATATCAACTGATGCTAAAGGAACCTTTTGATACTCTGCCAATGGTGTATTATTAAAGCCTACCATTGCAACATCAGTTAATCCTTCTTCAAGCAGGAGCTTTTGTGAACCAAAGGCTAGTAGATCATCGGTACATACTATAGCTGTAGGTGTATCAGCCAAAATCATATTTTTTGTTGCTTTATAACCTTCCTCTTCTGTAAAATCATTCATTAACTGAATAAAATCATCATTTATTTTTATACCTCTGCTGAATAAGCCCTGCTTATATCCTTCTAATCTATCCTTCGCAACATTTAAATGTTTTTTTGCCCCAATAAAACCTATTTTTCTATGCCCCATATCAATTAATTTTTGTGTCAATTTATACATAGCCTCAAAATTATCATTATCTACCCATAAAATATCTCTAACCGATTCAGGCCTCCCAATAATAACAAAAGGAAATTCTTTTTCTTTAAGATATCTTATACCTTCATCATTATCTTTAGCATTAAAAAGACAAAGCCCATCAACTATATTACTTTCGGTAAATCTTTTAATCCAATCTTCATCATTATCTTCTTTAAACGCATACATAATATAATAGTTTTCCTGTTGAGCGCAGACACTTATACCTTTCATTGCATGCGCAAAAAATGGATTTTCAAATAACCTATCCGCTCCTTGTGGTAAAACCATAGCTAGTATTCTTGTTCTATTATTAGCCAGACTCCTAGCTACCACATTAGGCGTATAATTTAATTTTTTAATTGCTGCATTAACTTTTCTTTTTGTATCTTCGCTTATTTTACTACTATTAGATAAAACTCTTGATACAGTGGACGTAGCTACATTAGCTTCTCTTGCCACATCTTTTATCGTAACTTTCATAATTAACCTCACACTTCCATACTTTTATGCAGTATTTACATCAAATTTTCCATTTGTTTTTTTCAAACTAAATATTATTAATTATTAATGCAATACCTGAAATCATTAATAATATTATAACATTTTTTTTACTGACTTTTCTGAAATTAAACTTGTAGTTTTCATCCCTAATATTAATCCTATTATCATAAACGGCATAAGTTTTATGGCATTTATTACTACAACTTTATTAATTATTCCCATTATAGAATACATAACTATACGAAACGTATTTTCTATAATGAATACAATGCAGATATTCCCTAAAAAAAATCATACCTGGTATACTACCTATAATAACAAAAATAGATAAAGGTAACCATATTTTATAATCGCTATTTTTTCTTTCTTTCCATGAAATAATTATATTTGATGGATATCCTAAAACCAGCTCCATTGGTGAAATATTTATATTATTAGTTTCCCAGCTTAATACACTTGTAAATATAAGTGTATTTGCAAACCCTGCTAATCCCTTTATATAAAATGCTAATAAAGTTGCAATAATTATCAAAATCCCCATACTTCCCCACCCATTTTCTTTTTATTTACTATTTTAGCATAAATAGCTAATAAAAAGAAATATCATCGCAATTCCTTAAGT
>CAKVNP010000318.1 GCA_934777095.1 uncultured Clostridium sp.
AATATATGCATCAAAATTACTTTTATTAGTTATTTTTATGCCTTGCATTCCATCTGATTCCCAACCAGGAATAACATTAGAAAAACTAAATGTACCATCACCATTAATAGGTTCAACTTCTAAATTAATTACCTTTTCACCATACCCCTTACTAATAAGTAACTTAACTTCTGGATCCTTATCTACTACATCAGCAATTTCTTTAATATCATTACTTTTTATCCAGTCCACTAGCTTTTGAGACATTTCTGTATTATCTTGGTCTACTATTTCTACTTTAAGAGGTTTTAACTTTAACGGATTTTCACTATCTGTGCTTTGTACAAATCCCATAAATGCAGCAATAATAATTGGAAAACAGATAAAATATCCAATTGTCACCACACCATTTGAAAGCATTCCCTTAAGAGTAGTCTTAATATAATATAAAACCTTCATATTACGTTCACTCCCTTAATCCCTTAATGATTTACCTGTTAGAGATAAAAATACATCCTCAAGTTTTGGTTCTTCATAACTTATTTTCTTGATTGCTGCCCTATCCTCTTCAAAAACCTGAAGAACATTTCCTAGCTTAAACTTGGAACCTATAGTCAAGGCTATCTCATCTTCCTTATCTGTCACTTTATTTATACCTTCAATATTTCTTAATTTCATTATTGTTGCACCATTAATATCCTGTGCTTGTATTATTACTTTATTATTAGAAAATACTGATGCTTTAATTTCTTCCCTATCCCCATATGCTATTTCTTTTCCTAAATCAATAATATATACTCTCTTACATAATTCTTCGATTTCCTCCATATAATGAGAAGTATAAATTACAGTAGTACCCCATTCCTTACAGATTCTTTTAACAAAAGTAAAGATATGATTTCTTGATTGAGGATCTACTCCAACTGTAGGTTCATCTAAGATTAATACTTTAGGATGATGTAATATTGCAGCTGCAATATTAAGTCTTCTCTTCATTCCTCCTGAAAACTTCTTTACCTTAAGCTTCTTGGTTTCTTCTAATCCTGCAACTTGTAATGCTTCTTTAATTCTTGCCTTTAATTCTTTCCCCTTTAATCCATATAAAGCTCCAAAAAACTCTAAATTATCATAAGCATTTAAATCTTCCATTAACGCTAAATCCTGTGGCACATATCCAATACACTCTTTTGCTTTAATAGGCTCCTTAGCAACATCATATCCACATATTTCTATACTGCCGTTATCTGGCACTAAAAGTGTAGTCATGATATTTATTAAAGTAGTTTTACCTGCACCATTTGGTCCTATAAAACCAAATATCTCTCCTTTATCCACTTCAAAGCTTACATTATCCAAAACAAGCTTATCATTAAACCTCTTAGAAACATTTTTAATATTTATTATACTCATAAATTTTAACCCCCTAGGCTTATCTTTAATATTATAATAAGATAATCCTAGGGGGATAACTATAACTTAAGGTCACAATACTGAATGACTAAAGTCATTTTTTAAGTCACTATTCCATTTTTAAAGGCAAAGATAGCTATTTGCGTTCTATCTCTTAATTCTAATTTTGCTAATATGCTGGTAATATTATTTTTAATTGTCCCTTCTGAAAGGAATAATTCTTCTGCGATTTCCTTATTGCTTAAGCCATTTGCTATTGCTTCTATTATTTTAATTTCCTTAGGTAATAATCCATACTTATCTAAATCACTCTTTACTGATTTTGAGCTGCCCATCATTTCTACTGCTACATCTGGATGAACCACCATATTGCCTTTATACGCTGTCTTGATTCCTTCATAAATAACATCATGTGAGCTATCCTTTAGCATATATCCAAAGGCTCCATATTTTAATGCTTCTTGAATATATTCCTTATCCTTAAATGTAGTCAGCATAATAACTTTTATTTTAGTAAATTGCTCTTTAATTAATCTTGTACCCATTACTCCATCACAATCTTTCATCCTTATGTCCATCAGTACAACATCAATATCATTATTCTTGCATGCATCTAATGCCTTATACCCATTTTCTGCTGTTGCTACAACCTCAATATCATCATATATTGAAAGCATAATCTTTAAGCCTTCCCTAATAAGTTTTTCATCATCAACAAGCAATACCTTTATCTTATCCATTTAACTATACCTCCACTTCTCTTGGTACCATAACCTTAATAAAGAACCCATTACCTTTGCTAGATTTAAGATCTACCATTCCATTAAGTTCTTCGGCGCTTTCCTTAATACTTTTAAGCCCTACACCACTTTCTATTATCTTATCTGTTCCTATTCCATTATCATTAAAGGAAATAATAAATTCATCGTCTGTGAAATTCATTATCACATTAACTTGTGTAGCTTTTCCATGTTTAAGTGAATTTGATAAGGCTTCCTGCGTTATTCTATATAAATGATTAATCTGCTTTGATGATAAATTCCATTCACCTTTAGACATAACTGTTTTAACTTTTATCCCTGTCATCTTCTCAAAATTCTTGCATACATCCTGCAGCCTAAAGACACCTTGATAATTATCATATTCACTTGGTTTTAGTTCCCTAACTGCTTTTTTTACATCTTGAAAACTGTCATTAATAAATAACCTTAAATTTTTAATCATCTCTTTAAGCTGGCTTTCTTCCTTTTCTGCTATTGTCTCCATAGCAGATAACTGAATTATTGCTGTTGACAAAGCATGTCCTACACTGTCATGTATTTCTCTAGAAATTCTATTTCTTTCTTTTAATACTGTAATTTCTTCAATAGATTGTACATATCCTTCCAACTCTGTATTAGCCTCAATAAGCTTTTCTTCTGATATTCTCAGCTTATCATAAAGTTTTTGAGCTTCTAGCTTTGTGCTATAAAGACTTGCTATGTATCTTAGCAGCATAAATAATATTGCTATTAAAACTAAGCAGGTTATATTATCCTTTAAATCAGCTGTTGTAAATGGCTCAGCACTTATAAATAAAATTATCCCACCTAGGACTATCTTTATTGCCATACTTTTAATAGTAAATAAATCTATAGATACTCCAATCAGATAAAAAATAACTGTTCCTCCAAAGTTTACTGCTATAATTGGTATAAAGATAAGTTCAACTATGGTTGAGCAGATTTTATATATATCTTTTTTTAAATAGAATATCCTTAGGTTATTATTTATGACAAATAACAAATAACTTACTAAACAAACAATACTTGTATTTCCGCCTTGCACAAATAATTGAATAAATAAAATAACTAATGCTGTATATCTCATTAATAATAGCTCTTTGCTTTTTTCCATACCCTTACTTCCTTAATCTATTTTTTATAGCTCTACTCCAATTTTACAATATATCACTATTATTGTTAATCTTACTTCAAAAGAAAATATTTTCAGGCCATAAAAATAAAGCTAAAGCCGAAATACTCCAGCCTTAGCTTTATATAACTTTTATCCTAATATTGCTTTTACCATTGGATTTATTTTTGATCTATCAAATTTTCCATTTACTTTAGGCATTATTTCTTTCATTATTTTTCCCATATCAGCAGCAGTATAGCTT
>CAKVNP010000319.1 GCA_934777095.1 uncultured Clostridium sp.
CTTTATGATTCTGTAGGAAGCAGAGGAATAAATAAAAAAGTACTTGAACCATTTAAAGCTGCAGGTGGAAAAACAGGAGAGTTTTTCCCATCATGGCTTAAAGTTATAAATTTAAAAATGAATTTCAGGAATCATAGAAAAATGGTTATTATTGATAACAAAGTTGGATTCCTTGGCGGATTTAATGTAGGAGATGAATATTTAGGAAAAGATAAAAAATTCGGTTATTGGAGAGATACTGCTATTAAGTTTGAAGGATCAGCAGTAAAGGATCTTAGTTTAAGATTTTTAGCAGACTGGAGATATGCGACCAAAGAAGATATTCATTTAGATAGCGTATTGCTTGAAGGGGGCGACTTATATAAAGCTGGTAATGAATCTATGCAGATATTATCAAGTGGACCTAATGAAGCTAATAAATTTGAAATTAAGCTTGGATATCTTAAAATGATTCAAAAAGCACAAAAGTATATTTATATACAATCACCATATTTAATTTTAGATAATAGTATTTCTGATGCTCTTAAGCTAGCAGCCTTATCAGGTGTTGATGTAAAAATTATGATACCTGGCAAAGGTGACCATCCTTTTGTATTCTGGGCAAATTTATTTTATGCTGGAGAGCTTATTGAGTATGGTGTACAAATTTATCATTATGATAAGGAGGCTTTTCTCCATGCAAAGACAGTAGTAATTGATGATGAGATATCATCTGTAGGAACTGCAAATATGGATACGAGAAGCTTTGAATTAAATTTTGAAGTAAACTCATTCATTTATTCAGCAGCTGTATCAAAGAAGCTTAAGGAAGCATTTGAAGATGATCTGCTAAAATCTAAACTTCTTACAGTGGAAAAATATAATAGCAGAGGCAATATATTTTCAAAGTTATTTTCATCATTGTTATAATTAACCTAAGTTTATAGTATAAAAGAGATTAATGAGGTCTATTTTATACTATAAACTTTTTTTATGTCGTAAAATACTGAATTACTGCATAAAACATAATTATGCACTAGTAACTGCATAAAACATAATTATGCAACAGTTAATACATTATTTGTTGAAATAATTGTAAAAATATAGTAAAATGTAATTATAATATTGATTTGAGTATTATATATAATATATTTAGTATATAAAAAGGAGGAATTTATGTATTATGCAATAATAGGAGACATAATTCAATCAAAAGAATTAGCCAATAGAATGGAAATACAAACAAAGCTAAATAGTATTTTACATGAAATAAATAAAAAATATGCAGATGAAATAGCTGCAAATTTTATAATTACCTTAGGTGATGAATTTCAAGGATTATTAAATTCACCAGATAACTTGATTGACATAATAGATTTAATTAAATTTTATCTCCATCCAATTAAAGTGAGATTTGGCATAGGTATTGGAGAAATAAATACGGATATAAATTGAGAAATGGCAATAGGCGCTGATGGGCCAGCTTATTATTTTGCAAGAGAAAAGATTGAAGAGATAAAAATGCAGAAGAAGTCAAAAATGAGTAGCACTGCAGATGTTAAGTTAAAAGCCTATTCTAATGAAACAGCTGTAGATTTAATAAATAGTAATTTTTGCTTATGTCAATTTGTAGAGGATAAGTGGACTGATAAGCAGAGAGAGCTTATCAAAGAAATGCTATTTGCAAAGAAAAGTCAAAGAGAAGTAGGAGAAAAATTAGGTGTAGTACAATCCAGTATACAAAGAAGACTTAAAAGTTCTGGATATTATGATTATGTATATTGTAGGGAAACAGTTAAAAAATCAATAATTAGTATATGGGGTAGCTGTAATGGGGAGTAATTTATTGTTTTTATGTTTAATTGGCCATATTTTAGGAGATTTTTATTTGCAAGATGAAAAAATGGCTGAAAATAAAAAAGAAAATATTAAGTGGAATTTTATTCATGGATTAATGTACTCAGTTCCGATGGCAGTTATCTTAATAATTGTTAAGAAAAGTTTATTAATTACAGGAATCTTATTATTGATAATCTCAATGCACCTTGTTATAGATTTAAGTAAATTCTATCTTAGTAAGTGTTATGAAAAAATTATTGCAGCTAACGGAAAATATAAGGTTATTAAATATCTGCTTAATGTATATGGTAGGTCATGGATGGTTTATTTACTGGATCAACTAATTCATATAGTAACAATAATTTTGGCCTGTACGTTACTTAAAAAGCCAGTAAATATTATTGAACCTATTAATATATTAATGAATATCTTTGGAGCAAATCTAAATACTACTTTAAAGTGGACATTTATTATACTATGTTGTTATAAGCCGTTAAATGTTACATTTATAAAGTTATTTGCGAATTATAAGCCAGTAAGAGAAATAGCATCACAAGAAACATCGAATTTACCGGAATCAACTAAAAAAACTGGTGAAATAATTGGATTTTTAGAAAGAACATTAATTGTTATATTTCTACATTTAAATCAATACTCATCCATAGGATTAATATTAACAGCGAAATCTATTGCTCGCTATGATATGATTTCAAGAAATAAAGAATTTGCCGAGTACTATTTAATAGGAACACTATCTAGTGTACTATTTTCAATATTACTTTATTTCATAATAATTTAAGATAAGCTTTTAACTAGCAAAATATAATGTTAGTTAAAAGCTTAATTTTTTTAACTAACTTGTTTTCCAAGGATTTATATGGACCATACAATGTTTAACATCAGAATTTTCTTCAACCATACTATGAATTTTTGCTGCAATATTATGACCCTCTTCTACAGTCAAAGTACTATCTACGGATACTTCAAGATCAACGTAGATTTTATTTCCGTATATTCTAGTTTTTAAATTATCTAGATGTTTTACTTTATCCACAGAATATATTTTCTGCTTGATTTCATTAATGATAATATCGTCAGCAGAATGATCGATTAATTGAGTTACACTTTCTTTAATGATTGTGTAAGCAACTTGTACAATTACAATACATATTATTATTGTTACAACGGAATCTAGGATAGGGAAACCAAGTATTGCACCAATAACTCCTATTAATACACCAATTGATGAAAGAGAATCACTTCTATGATGCCATGCATCAGCTTTTAAACTAGGGCTTTTAAGTGAAATAGCATATTTCATGGTATATCTATACATCCATTCTTTAACTATAATTGATACTACAGCCGCAATAATACCATATGTTTTAGGTACAACATAATTACCTAAATAAATATTTTTAATTCCAGCAAAGCCTATTGATAGACCTATTAATAAAAGTACAAGGCCTAAAAGTAATGAAGTGATACTTTCAATTCTTTCATGGCCATAGGGATGCTGCTGATCGGCTTCCTTAGAAGAAAATTTTAATCCTATAATAACACCAATAGTGGTAAAAACATCAGAAAGTGAGTGGATACCATCGGCAATTATTGCAGTACTATTAGCTAAAAATCCAATTATAACCTTAAGTACAGTTAATAAAATATTTATTACCATTGTTGTTACGCTTATTTTTTGCGCAAGTTTATAG